>JAUWBB010000024.1 GCA_030605195.1 Bacteroidota bacterium | reverse complement strand
CCCAGATGCTTAATGGTAAAGCAGTTCCTTCTTCGACAGTATCAATATCCGGTCCGATTATCTCAATTTCTCCATCGTTTATTTCATCTATTTCCACAGAAGTAACAAATTCAAAAGCAGTAGTCTTGGACCCGCCAAATTCAACATGAACATCCTCTTTGCGGATTCGCTCTCCCTCAAAAGCTGGTCCGAAGGGAACCGGAATGGGTACTTTTGTGATTCTGACTTTACAGCCTCGCACCTCTAATGCCCTTTCAACAGTAGTTTCATAAGGCACCTGAGATACAACGTGCTCATATGTACAAACTCCTGTTGGCAGAATTTCAGGAATATCAGTATCCGCAATTACAGGGAAACCATAATTGATCGCACCGGCTGCTGCTGCATATTTATCGGGTGTTACTTCACCGAATGTAAGGACAAAAGCAAATATCCGCTCTTTGTTATATTTCAGATTTGCCTTGAAATCACCAGGTTTAATACCTCCAAAAGATAATGCAGCACGATTGGCAAAACCGAGTGCATAAATCAACGCGGAAACATCCGAACCGAAAGGTACGAGGCGTGTTTCCCATCCCAATTGAATTCCTTCTTCACCCAACTGCTCGGCAAACTGTTTACCATCGGTACACCCAGCCATAAAAATATAAAGGTTTTTCTGCTGAAGTTCTTTGGCAATTTTAACTGCGATTTCGTTATTAGGGGCGGCACCGGTAATAGCGGCAAAACCGGGAGCAGTACCGTCGACAAATTCAATGCCCCGTTCACGCATTATATTGTCACTGGCAGCACCTAACCAAATCCCATTGACAGGCGCAGGCCCGATAACATATTTACACGCCTCAATAATTTCACAGGCAAACAGGGCAGCCACACCTGCGTCAAGTGTATTCCCCAAATAGGGAAGCCACACTTCCTTTGAAGGACGACCAGGCAGTAATTCCTTCGCTTTGTTGAGTATGTAACGTAAAGCACCTAAGGTCTCCGTTTTTTCTCCGGTAAAAGAGTAAATTACCGGAAGATAATAGGCAGTATCAGGAAACCTGACTTCACAATTTTCACCTTTTAACTTAATAGCTTCATCCAGTTTTTTTTCTGCTGAGGCGATCCACTGTGCTGCACCTACTATTGCGCTATCACAAATTATTTTAGACATGTATTTTCCTCCTGTCGTCCATATCAAATAGTTTTCTTTCCAGTTTTTTAGTAATGCCCAGTTTTTTCCTGGAAGCGTTCAGTAGCTCCATAATTTTTTCAACAGCACTATAAGGGTCGGATACATCATGAAATGATGCACCAAAGATTTTCCTGGTTTCTTTATTCAAAAATCGCGTAACATTCTCTGAACCCGAAATATTAAAGGGATTACCCAAAATAACATCAATCCCTGAAGCGACAAAATAACTTCCAATCGCTACCGCTTTTTCACTCATCCATTCGGGAGCAACACCTACTGCAGGAATTTGTGAAATTTCGTCACCGAGCCCACCTTCAAATACAATTTCCGTTGCTGCTTCTAAAATTCGTGTATTATCTACACAGCTTCCCATATGCAAAATTGGAGGCATACCCACAGCTTCACAGACTTCTCTGAGTCCTTTGCCGGCTTTTTCCAAAGCAGTTTCCGGTGTCATCATACCTTCTTTGGCAGAAGCAAGAGCAGTACAGCCAGTCTTTAGAATAAGCACATTGCGTTTTATCAATTCTCTTGTAAGTATGATAGTGTATTCATCCACTTTGGTATTGGGATTAGTACATCCTACAATTCCTACTACACCTTTTATACGGTCTGCAATAATTGCATCATTTAGCGGTCGGAATGAAGCACGGAAACTTCCACCTAACATATATTTGATAGCATCCACACTAAAACCACCGATCAGGGGATTTTTAGCAGAAGGAATAGCTACTTTCTTCGGATCACGATTTCTATAATTGTTAATAGCCCGTTTTATAAGTTCTTTTGCCGATTTAAGTGCATTTTTTGTATCAAAAGGGATGTGAGTTGCACCAATTGTCTTTGCTATGTCATGAGTAGAAACAATTTCGGTATGGTACGAATTAGCAACATCCGGAAGACTGGCCATGCAACATTGAACATCAACAATCATCATTTCAACCGCACCAGTAATAATGGCAAGTTCCTGTTGCAGGAAACTCCCGGCCACAGGGATTCCGTGTCTCATTAATATTTCATTTGCCGTACAACAAATACCGGCCAGGGTAACACTTTCAGCACCTGCAGATTTAACATATTCCTTAATTTCCGGATCATTTATTGCTACCGCTAGCATTTCCGAGAGCTCCGGTTCATGACCGTGAACAAGAATATTGGGAGTATTCTTTCCTAAAACACCAAGATTAGCTGTACTACGGACAGGTGAAGGCGTTCCGAACATGATATCGGAGACGATGGTAGCTATACGGGACCCACCCCAACCATCAGAAAGTGCCGTACGAAAAGCGCCCAAAAGCAAATTCCTGTAATCATGGTCCACCCCAATGTGTGTACGATGCATTGCTTGCACAACCATACGGTCAATCCCTAATGGCGCCACATTATTTTGTTTCCAAATATTTTGCTGAATAACCGGCGCTAAATTCAATGTTTTGAGTCTTTCCTCCTGAGAAGTAAATTCACCAAAAAAAAGATTTGCTAATTCTAATGCCACTTTTGCCTTGGGTTGGCCGGTTTCTTCAATATTGTAATCACGGGCAGCTTTACGCAAGGCCCTTTCATCTTTAATCCGGTAACCGCCACCATTCCCTTCAGCAACTTTCTTAAGCAGAAATACAAGATGACGGGCATGATCAGAATGTGCAGCCACACCACCGACAACTTCGCGTAAATAATTGCGTGCTACTATAGTATCGGCATTTGCACCGCATACGCCAAGCGGTGATTTTGCTGTAATACTGCACGGTCCCATGTGACAAATACGACAACATAAGCCCGAAGTGCCAAACTTACAATGATGTCTCTGTGTATCAGCCCGGATAAAACAAGTATTAATAAAGTCTGTTTCAGCCTTATCTAAAATTTCCAGTGAAGCAGGATCCCTTGTCCGATCTTCCAGTCTTTTTTCTTCTTTTGGCATTATGATTGATTTATTTTATATAATTACAGTTTTGTAAATTCCTGAATTAATCTTTTCTTTCTATGAATAATTCTGTAAGAAGTTTGTCTAAGCGGTTGGAAACCGGATTATCAATTGACAGTAAATTCAGGCTCTTACCATCTTCCTGGAATTCGGCAATCTCTGTATTCTCAGGAAGTCCAACCACCAAGTCGGCTCCGGTCGACATTTTAAGGGATGAAACCGAATCGGGTAATTTATCGTTGCGAAGTTTGTTTACAATGATTACCAGCCGATTAAACTTAATTTCCATTTCCCTGGATAAATGATATAGCCGGCTCACAGTTTCAAATCCGGACCTGGAAGGATCAGTTACTATAATCAGCAAATCAATTTCCAGAATGATTCTCCGGGATAAATTTTCCAATCCGGCTTCATTATCAAGCACCACATAAGGATAATGATTGGAAATCGCTGTAATCGTCGTTCTTAACACATTATTTGCATAACAATAACAGCCGGGGCCCTCGGGACGTCCCATTGCAATTAAATCAAAATCATTTGCCTCAACCAGGCTTTCTTCAATCTTCATCTCCAATAGTTCCCGTTTGGCTATCCCACTCGCCATTCCTTTCCCGGCAATTTCACGTGCCTCTTCCCGAACACCTCCGATAGTTTTATCCACGCTTACACCTAAGACCCTGTCAAGGCATGTATTGGGATCAGCATCTATTGCTAAAACAGGTTTGCAGCCACGTTTCACCAAACGGTTAACCAATAAACCGGCAACCGTTGTTTTTCCTACCCCTCCTTTTCCTGAGATTGCAATTAAATAACTCATAACATAATAAATACTTTAATGTCCGCTGCATCCATCACTGATTCTGACTAAATAGTTATTTATCCCGCTTCGTAATTTTATCAAGGATATTTTCAAAGTTACTCATCAATTCATTACTAATGTTATCAAGTATTGAATTCCCTGTTCGGTCAGAAAGCCTTATTTCTTCAGAATATGGAATGATTCCCAGCAAGTTATGATCAGAGAAAGCTTTCCGGATAAATTCTTCATCATCTTTTCCCTTCACTTTATTTGCCACAAGCCGGATGTTTTTCAAACCGATTTCATTTGCCATCCGGATTACCCGAAAAGCGCTGTCGATTGAATATTGACCTGGTTCAACCACGATTATCATTGTATCAACACCTTGTGCTGTAGCACGGCCAAGATGCTCTACTCCTGCTTCCATATCCATTATAAGTATATCATCTTTATAAAGAATAAGATCGGCAACCAAAGCACGAATCAGAACATTTTCAGGGCAGGCACATCCGCTCCCGCCCTGCTCCACTGCACCAAGAACAAGCAGTGCAATATTTCCAATTTTAGTGGCATAATTATCAGCTATGTCCGAAACCTCAGGATTGAGTTTAAATATTTGTCCGTATTGTTTAACTTTTGCACCGGTACGTTCTTCAATTAATGCGACTTGCCCGGAAACCGGAATAATTTTATGCTGTTCCGCTTCATGTAGCCCCAGTGCGGCGGCAAGATTTGCATCAGCATCTGCATCTATTGCCAATACTTTTTTACCCTGACGCGCCATTAATATGGCCAATGCAGCAGCCAACGTGGTCTTTCCAACACCTCCCTTTCCGGAAATTGCAATCTTCATGTGATTTAATATTAAAAATTTCTATCCCGAAATACTAAACCGGGATTGTGTTTCTCTTTTAATAATTATACTTCTCTTTCATTCTTTTTGTGAACAATTCAATCATTTCAAAGACTTTATCTGCATCTTCCGGGGCCATTGAACCTGTTCCACATGAGGGAGTAATAATTGCCTGTTCAGTAATAAGCTGCTTATCAATACCCCGGGCTGCCAGATTGTCCATTACTTTTTCAAAATGAGTTTCCAGGCTATTAACTGTTTGCTCTTTAATGGCAGTTGAAGTTGGGACTATTCCCCAGGCAAGAATTCCGCCTTGTTCGAGGTGTTTTTTCACATGACCGGGATATATTGCAATCGTTTCACCATATTCAAAAGCATCAAAATTTACTATGTCAACACCTGCATCAATCAGGATGCTCCATTCAGTATTTCCGCAGCAATGAATACCGGCTAAACCGTTATCGGCATGAATGGCATCGATAACTTCTTTAAGATGCTCAACGACATCCTCCCTTTTCACAGAAACATAAGTTGAACTGCCAAAGCCTGATAATATAGGCTCATCAATAAAACAAATAACTTTTTCAGCATAAGGCTGAAATTTCTGAATTTGCCATCTGCATTTCATTGCAAGGGCTTTCACAATCACATCGCGAAATTCTTCGTTATAATAAATTGCGCGTTTGTTCTCGTCAACTATTGTAAGTCCAAAACTGCAAGGTCCTGTTGTTTGAACTTTAACAAACGCTGACTTTACACTTTTTTCCTCAAGTCTTTTTTCGAAAGAATAAATTCCTTTGGAAAAGTCAGGAGTAATTGCCAGTGCACTACAATCGCCACTTCCATCATCAGTATCCATAGCGGCCATATAGGTTTCATAGAATTCTGCAAATTCTTCCGAGTAATCTCCTGAAGTATCAAAGTACATGCGGCCTTTTTCTCTATCAATGATGATACGTGGGATTCCTTCGGAGTACTGAACTTCCATTTGTTCGTTTAGTCCAAAATAAGAAAGCTGGGGCCAACAAGGAATATCCAGAGTTGATATAAATACATCTACGGCATACTCCTGGTCTTCAAACGGTGCGCTACCGATTGCCGTGGATAAAAATTTAGGGTTGAATAACATTTTCTTGATATTTTTTTATGAATTATAAATTCTCAATAGCTCGTTTTATTGCTTTAATATGATCCGGTGAGGTACCACAACAGCCGCCAATTATGTTGGTTCCGGCATTAACCAGAGCAGGAACAAGGTCTGCCATTTGTTCCGGGGTGTCAGGAAAAATATCAACACCACCAACATTTTTCGGCAAACCCGCATTTGCATGGACAAGGACAGGGACATCAGGGATTGCAGTACGTATTTCTTTCACTATATCAATCATTCGTTCAAAGCCATTGCTACAATTTGTACCAATAATATCCGCACCTGCTACCAAGGCTGCCTGAATAGCCTCGATTGGTGTAGCTCCCATCATGGTTCTGTATTCATTCTTAACTGTCCGCTCAAAAGTAAAAGTGCAAATTACTTCCATATCCGTATTTTCTTTGGCAGCTTTAACTGCCAGTACCCCTTCATCAATTGCACTCATAGTTTCTATACAAAGAGCATCTGCACCGCCCTTTTCAAGAGCTATGGCTTGTTCTTTGAAGCCATCATATAGCTCACTCTCAGTAACATCCCCCACTACAAGCATCTTACCGGTAGGCCCGATTGAAGCAATAACCCATTTGTCACCTCCGGCTGCATCACGTGAGATCTTAGCCGCAGCTTCGTTTATCTCGCTTACCCGGTCGGCAAGGCCATAGTGCTCTAATTTGAAAATAGTGCCACCAAAACTGTTTGTTTCAATCATGTCAGCACCGGCATCGATATAACTTTTCGCTATATCTAAAATATCTTTTGGTCTGTTAACGCACCATAATTCCGGACATTCTCCCGGCTTCAAACCTTTCTTTTGCAGGTAAGTTCCCCATGCACCATCGGAAATCAAAATACGGCCACTTTTAACAGTATCTGAAATTTTTGTTTTACTCATATTTTTGTCTCCTTTTAAACAAATAAGGCTTCAATAATAATCATTAATGATCAAAAAAAAATTTCCCTTCTTGCTTTTACTTAACTTACTTCAATCTTTTTTATTCCATCTTTTCCCTGTAACAGAATTTCCAGAAGACAGATTATATATAGAATTCAAATAAGGCTAAATCAAAATATTTATCTTATGACCCGAAACGAATTGATTTGTTACACAGGTCACTAATTCTGCCTCAATTTCCACCAAAAATAGATAAATGAAAGAATTATTAAAACCATTACACCTAATGAAACAACATAGCTGGCTGAAATAAAAAAATCCAGCCAGCTTAGATCAGCTTTCCAAAAATTCTTATAAAGCAAGACTCCGACACTCCCAGTATAACCGGATGAATCAGATAAATATATAAGATATCCGACATTCCCCGTACATTTAAAAACAGCAATAAACCTCTCATAAAGAATGCAATACAAGGTCACAAATGCAGTAAATAATCCTAATCCTCCTAATAACATCCATATAAAAGGAGAAATCAATTTCAAGCTAAAGATAAAGGTAGACAACAAAATAATACCTGCTCCGATGAATATGGATAAATGTACTATCCAAAAGGCCTTTCTATGATTTTTAATCATAAAGGTAGCCCCAAGTAAAATTAAAACCAGGGCGGCCGGAGGAAGTTCGGTCTTGGTATATATTGCATGTTCATCATATCCGAGGGAATGCCAGATATCAACGGCAAAATTATCCCTGAAATCCCTGAATATGGTTAGGAATACATAGACCAAAATCAACATGATCAAACCGGGTGCACATTGAAGGAACATTGCTTTTCGGGTCTTGCCATCCATAGGTACCCGTTTAATTCTCATTTCAACATCCTCTTTGGTTGGAGGCGGGATTTTGCTCAACATCCAAATTGAGATCAGCATTAGGGGAGCAAACAGAAGACCCACAGTAAAAGGCATCCAGAATTCAGGCACACCCCAGTTTTGCATAATATAGGTTCCTATTGTCTTTAAAAATCCGGATGAAATAATAACACTGGCACTCAATCCTGCGGCAAGTGCTTCCGTTAATCTTCTTCCCTCCACGAAACTGTAGACCAAACCCCAAATCATACCCAATGGCAAACCATTCAAAAAAAGGAAAACAAAATTATAGGGATAGGAAACAAGACCAAAGAGAAATAAGGCAAATTCAGCGATACCAATAAAGGCCAACAGGGTAATTATGCGTTTGTGGACAGGCATTTCGGAAATTACTTTTATCCCGATAAATTTCGAACATGTATAACCAGCTACCTGGGTAATAATTAACAAAATCTTAAAATCTATTCCCCAAAGGAACAAATTCTCATAAACTCCGGCATTAAAGGGCTTCCGGAAGGCATACATGCAAAAATAGGTGGAGAATGCAGCAATGATTACAAATGTTGAAAACCAAAAGCTATTAGTTTTTTCAAGCCATGAGGTTACCCTGGATTTTTTATCAGAATTCTTACTCATAAAACAATTTTATGATCCGTAATATAATTTTCTAATATTTTCAATATTAAGATTTCTTATTTTTATTATAATTTGGCCTGCAATTTATTAAAAAATTGTAATAATACACTTCAATTAAATATAAGTAATAATCATAAAGATTTTCTCCAATGCAGTATTATCGCCAATAAATCATTTTAAAAATCAAAATTTTTCAGGAATCAGTTAGGCGTGTTTCAATATTACAGGTTCTTGTTGTTTTAATCTTGTGGAAACCTGGAAAACGGAGAATGTTTATTTTTTAAAGACCACCGTTTTATTTGCCATTGATGTGATTGAGCAATAGAAAGGAGGTCATTCCTTGGATTATTTCAGCTGCCCCTTTACCAACAATTTCAGCGGATTTTACACAAAGACGTCAATCAGGACGAGTCCATCGGTTGAAATAGAGTCGTTCGAGTAATGCACATTTCGGTTTCGAAGACGCATCAATCATAGTTGATTCAGATGCTCCGGCAAATTTTAATTTGGCTGCTGTTGCGTAAGCAATTACATCCGAACCGATAATTGTAGGATTATGACATGGAAGGATGTCATATTGATCCAACAAATCCAAAAGATGACTGGTAAACAGGATACGGACAGACCGCGAACCTGCTATCCAACCACGTTCAGCTCAAGATTTCTGATTTCTGAATCTGTTAACCACATCATATCATCCACACCGTTAGCTATAGCTTGCTTGTGAATATCTCTTAATATAGATGTTTGTTCATCAGCCAATGAAACCATGAGACAACCACATCTGTCATAAAGAATTTTTAATTTTTTTGTAATCCCTGGCCATTGTTTAGAAGCATCACGACATAGTTTTGTTTCCAAAGTTCCAACTTCTTATTAAATTTACTAATTCGGCAATCATAATATTCGAATGCTAAAATACATAAAATGAAATAATAACTGCAATACAGATAATTCAAATTTATTTTAAAAGACACGATGTTTGCATTTAATATCCCATTTGGTTTCTGCATACATTTTATTAATTTCGATTGAAATAAATAATCTACAAATATGTTAACCGAAATCTGAATTTTCAGAAATTGAGCAAATTCTAATTAAGAAATATCTCTTATTTTTATATGGAAATTAGCCTATTTTTAGCCGAAGACTTATATTAAGTATAAGTTTTTGTTCAAAAGTTGGGCAAATAATTGATACATATCATTCTGTAAAGTAATTAAAAACAAAAGAGCAGATTACAATTATGAAAGATTTTAGAATCATTTTTGCCAGATTTTGTATGTCAATTTTGATCTTCAAAAATCAGTCAATAAAGCTACGTTATCTGTATTATTCAGATCAACTGACAATTCATTCAAAAATACAAAACCGGAAGTTACTATTTTAGTTGATGGTAAAAAGGCTAAGATTCAAGTTGAAAAGCTGGAAGGCGTTTGGGCATGGTATAAAATTGATATAGAACCCGGAAATCATCATGTAAAGATTATTGCTGAAGTTCAAAACAAAAACGATAAATGGGTAGGAAGTGCATCTGTTTGGATGCTATGCAGCCAGAAAATGAAAGGGAAAAGTTTATCGTTTGATTTAGTCGAGGGTGTAAAGGAGCGTCCTATGCCACCTCGTCCATTTCCTGCAAATGAACTAAAAAGAAATATTAAAATAGGGGAAGTGAGTGTTCAACTTGGCAATAAGGAATAAGAAACGGAAGGCCGAAAATCCATAATTATATATTTGAAAAGAAAAAACACTAACACTTTAAGTTTACTATTCAAGGCGACGACATAATATAGACTCCCAGTTCTGTCAATTCCTCTTTGATGCTCCCATATAGGTCCACGTAGGCAGGCAATGGCTCGGCCGTATCGACATTGTAACACTCCTTGATATCTGGCCCCGGGATCGACCGACGTGAGCTTTCCCTCGTACCTGGGGAGCAGCACCTTGTCCAACTCATTGGCATCTTCACGTTTCAGTCTCCTGTTCGCACATGCCATCGCAATTTCAATGGCGCCTATTCCCTCCATCGGCGTTACGCGATCCTCGTGTAACGCTTTGGCCGGATGGGGTGTCTGTACCGAAGAACCGGATGCGATTTGTGTTTATACTGTTTTTGTACTCTGAACTCCGCTATCCCGTTGAATGGAATCCCACATTTCCTTACGAAAAGGTGCACTTCTGCCCGGGCAGTTTTCCCGATGACATAACATACAACTGCGAAAATTAACCTCTGTAGGAAAACGAAGGCCAGATACGGTTTTATTGGGAACCATAAGATAGCTGTCCGTTAATTTGACACCGATGAGTTTGTTCACATCACCGAAAAGGGAAAATAGTTCCCTCTGCTGCTCAATAGGCCATACATTCACATCACCTGACCCAGGACTCATGCTGGCCGTCTTCCCGAGTGCATATCTGTTATCCAGGTAGTTGTTCAAGTTGGCCCGGCAGGAATCCAAAACCGTCGCCTTGATTTCATCGAGCCAAAACTGTTTGAGTAAATCGTCACCAGGCAGTTTGATCTGATCAAGTTCTATACCACAGGTCGCCACGTAAGGAAATACTCTCTCCACCTTTTCAAGGATTGAACGTAAGGCACGACTCACTAAAGTCACGCCATCTATTGTTACGGTCTCCTCCCCCTTTGAATCGATGAATGCTTCCCTGTAGACCGCTTTAGATCTTGCAACATGACGAGCCTCTTCAAGTATCACTTCGAATTGACTTGCATACTCGCTTTCAGCTTTTATGTGGCATCGCCTGAAAAGGGAGTCCCGGTCGAGGTCAACGGGTATCTGTGTGAGAACTTCTATCTCATTCCCCATGAGCATAACATATTATTATTCTAATTGCTAAAATACAATAATACTATTAATAAGGACATAGCTTCACAAATTGTATAAAAAAAATTTAATTTTCAGGTTTCATAAATAATTAGTTAATAGTCGGCCCACCCGTACCGAACGGTACGTTCGGGCGGGCAGTCCACAAAAAAGCATTTGCTCTTGCAATGGATACAAATTTTGCGCTTAACATCCTGTTTGACTTTAGCATACATTTTAAGAATTTCGGTGGACAAAAATAAATACGTCAACCGGATTTCCAATTTTCGTAATTTAAGATTGAGACTTGTTTTGTCTAAATATAAATTATTTTCTTATAGATAAAAAACTTCCGATTATTTGCTTTCTGCTACTGTAGAGGTCGGTATTTTTAATTATTTTGGGGAGGGTTATTTGGGTAATTAAATATTTAGTCGATTATTAGTTTTTGTATGTAATATTTTAAAATAAACTCTTCCACCTAAATGCGGACTATAGATAGCGTTAGCCAATATTTCCAATATGTTTTCATAAATATTTATCCTTTTAGAATAAAACTGTTTAATTTGAAAGTAACCCGAAAAATTTATAGAATTTTTCGCCATTTATGGCTGACGAAAAGCCAAATTCAAGTATGTCAACTGTTTAATTTAACATTACTCTCAAAACTGATGAAAATCTCATACTCAAATTTGAGCTTATTGAGTTTGGTTTTTATCAGGGTTAACCCTGACATACATAATTGGTAATCACCAGATTCCAATTATGTATCGTCATTATTTATGCTGGAAGCATGAATAATTCGGGGTAATTATGTATCAATAAATATTATCGATACCTTTTATTGTATCTACAACATGTTTGGCCGGTTGAGTTGCAATAGTTGCCCATTTTCTGGGATTAATTCGAATAGCATTGATTACCAATTCAGGTACATTGTAAGAATAGAAAAAAGAATCATAAAATTCAGGATCTCGTTGTGGTAGTAAAAATGCTTTTTGAAATTTCCCGTATTCATTCATATAGCTTATATAAAGCTTTGTATATCGTCCGTCGTATCTTCTGCTACTGAAAACAATCCACTTGCTGTTTGAAGACCAGGTATGGAAACTCTCTGTGTTTTCCGAATTTATATCAAGGATTTCTGACTTACCGGTTCTCAGGTCCACCAGGCATAGATTCGCTTCTTTATGCCAGATGGGAAAGGTGCCATAATTATGAAGTGTACATAACAGATAATTTCCATCCGGTGAGATTCTTGGGAATGAAGCGCTTAATCCTTTTTCCGAAGCCTTGAACACTGTTTCTATTTTGCCGAAAAGGCCATTTTGAAGATCAAATTCAATACGAAAAATATCATATCTGATAGAATCAAATTGTGTCTTTGTATCTGCATCCGATCGGCAAAAATAGAGATATTTTCCATCGGGTGACCAGCAAGGATATGTTTCCATATGTTGGTTTCCTTTAGTTCCAGGCACATGAGAAACTGTATGATTTCTTGTACTGTATATAATCAGGTCAGAATTTTTGTCAATTACTTCAATAGTTTTTTCCGGATTGGCATGGAAATATTGTGTGACTTCATTCGTGGAAAATGCTATATACTTTCCTGATGGATGCCAGGAAGGGTAAACTCCTGCAGATATTGTCTCATTTGTTTTTAGGTTGACTTTTTCAATTTCGTTGCCTTTTTTGATCATCGTTCCACCAACCGAACCTCTTATGTGAAACATCATATTTTCGCTATTTCCATTACAAAATGAATGACAGTTTACACAATTATTCTTAATTTGTTGGTTTTCAATAATGGGACTTTCCTTGAATGTCGTCAAATCACGCTGATAAAGACCCATTGCAGACCATGTACGATAACCCGGTGGAATTAACCGATATATCAAATAGGGATCAATTGGTTCCCTGGCAATTCGAATTAAGATTGGGGCAAATCCTGACCATTGATCTTTTTCTTTTCTGTAAATCCTGATTTCGCATTGTGAACCACGATTGTTGATCAATAATTTTTCCCATTTTTTCTTTGGGATTTTGAATACTTTATCGTTAGAATGTAGCTGAATAACGGTCCCTTTGTTTCCCTTAAACACTGCAATAAAATTTTCGCCATCTTCTTTCACTATAAAATTGAGAGGTGCAATGTTTGGAGGGATAGTTATTCCTGTGTAATCGGGAAAGATTTTCGGTTGCTGTGGCAAATTATTAATACTTTCATCAGGAGGGAATTTGGGGCTGAGACAACTATTCGCCAGAAGCAGATATGCTAGCAGATGGAGTATATTAAAGTATTTTGAGTATATTAAGCGAGAAGCAGTTCGAATTGTGTTCATGATTTATGGTTTTGGAATTGAACCGAAATCTATGTAAAACCAGAATGAATTCTTATACGATGGATACAAAGCCCGTGCCGCTTCTTTTTTATTCCTGTATTGTAGATATGTTTTGTTATAATTATTATATCTTAACCTGGTTTTGCTAGAAATCCTGATGTTCGGTAGTATACCAATTCTATGTCTTGCCTTATAAACCAAAAGGCTTTCATCCAATAGAGAAGGTATTTCGCCATTAGTAAGTTTAAGGTAGTATGGGAGTACTTCGGCGATTTCGTCAACTCGTTTTTCAAGCAGAAAAAGTGACATCAGATAATCAAAAGCCGGACGGTTGGAGGGATCGGTTACTAACAGTGATTTGAGATTTTTTTCCTGATCAATGCCATCTGCAAAAAAATCTAAACCGATATTTATTTTTATTCGCGGACCCAGTTCAGGATCTTTTTCAATGGCATCCCGGTTGTTGAGAAACTTTCTGTAATGATCTGCTATCCTTTTATCGAATAATGTATGATCCAGCACATGGATATACTTTTCTGCAACTTTGTAATTCCCCCTGGTGAGTTCCGTTTGAATCAACCTTTTAAGATTCCGTCGTGTAAATCCATCTACGATCAACGATTCAAAGGCCCAGTGATGGGCTTCGTTAACATAATTAATTGTCCAGAAAAAGTCGCTACCTCTCTTAAGGATTTTTTCTTTATAAGCCCATTCAAAACAAAGTCCGCGTTTACCAAATGGTTGAGGATAATTAAATAAATTGGAACATAGCAGTCCTTTGTTTGCCAGTGCAATATTCGTGTAAAAACTTCCAAAAAGATTCATTGAAGGGTGTCGGTCGGCGTATCTGAGCAGCTCATCCCATTCTTCTCCGACAGCAAATTTTTCAATCCTAAAGAATTCATTATTCTTTCTATCATAGGTAAAATTCAAAACCCAGAATATAGCGAATAGGCTTAAAATGGTTCCGGAAATAAACCCCCATCTGGTTTTCAGAAATTTCCACCTGTTCGACGCTTTCATTAATCCGGGTAAAAGAATGATCCATAGAACAAAAATGTACAGTAATAGTTCCATGGTATACGGGAAAGGATGAATAAGAAGGTATTTTTCAGGGTATAAATAAACGAATTTAGTAACAAGTATAATTAGTACTGCAGAATATCCAATGATTAGAGCAACTAATTTAAAATCTATTTTTTTGTTTCGCATAAAAGGTTCTGCCAGGACAATAGCACAGAAAATCCATAGATAACCACCACAAGCAAAGTATATTACTGGTATACTTAATATTAAAAATATACTTTTTTTTACTTTATCTTCCGGGATAAGAAGAACGGCAAGCATGACAATGATAAATCCCAGGGTATGATAGACTTGATCAGGGTAGTAGTTTTGCATGCCTATAAGAAGTATTGGTGTTATGATTCCAATGATATAAATCTGCTCGTTGCCTGAAACTCTATTGGACATGCGACATATAGCAAAGTAGCTTAAGGTTACAATTCCTGAAATGATTAATGCACCGATAAACCGGAAGCGTAAAAACTGGCTTATGAAAATTCCAATATACTCAATTATTCCGCCGGGATGGTCAAGGAATGAATAAAAATACTCGAAAGAGGTGATTAATAATTTATTGTCCTGGTTTGCAATAAGAACATATTCTCCCGGATAATAAAACCACAAAAAGGAAAAAACAAATACAGCAATGCCTGAAAATTTTCTAAAATATTTCAGATCATATATTTCAGGCCTTTTTTTCATCGGGGAAGTATATTTATTTATGGCTTATGCAAATTTAAAATAAAATCATAAAAATAGAATTTTGTCGAAACCTTTTTCCCTCCTATCATGGACGGTTCATGTTTTAATATGGTTTTTTCATCCTTGGTACGTTTAACCTTTAGTTGAGTTTTATCCTCAAGATCTGTTTGTTCAAATATTGGTGAAGGATATCGTAAACGTCTGTATGAAGCCCATTTCGTAAGCAAGATTTCTGATTCAGATATTGAAAACACCGAAACTTAGGTTTGGCTTGATTTTGCACTTGCCTGTGAATATATACCTTAAAAATGCAAAGTATAATGAAATTAGCCATTATCAAGCAATAAACATTGAACTTAGCCCAGCTTGGGCGGAGAGTAAATTCCGATACAATAAATTATTGTAAAATAACCTCTTGATCTTCGCTCCATTCTTCCACCATTCCATTCTTCCACCCTATATCGCCATTTCATTACCTGAGAGATATATATTCCCTTTCATGTTTTTTAAATA
>JAUWBB010000025.1 GCA_030605195.1 Bacteroidota bacterium | reverse complement strand
CGTGTAAGAAAAATCGAAATTAAAACACGGGGATTATCCCGCCAGCTCTTTGCCGGTGAATACCATAGTGCTTTTAAGGGAAAAGGTATGGCATTCAGTGAGGTGAGAGAGTACCAGTATGGGGATGATATAAGAAGCATCGACTGGAATGTTACTGCACGGTTCAATCATCCGTATGTAAAGATATTTGAAGAGGAAAGGGAATTAACGGTAATGTTATTGATTGATGTCAGCGGATCAAGGGAATTTGGAACAACAACAAAACTTAAGAAAAATCTGTTTACCGAAATTGCAGCCGTACTGTCATTTTCGGCTATTCAAAACAATGATAAAATCGGAGTAATATTCTTCACCAACCGGGTTGAAAAATTTATCCCACCTCAAAAAGGCAAAAAGCATATACTGAGGGTGATTCGGGAACTGATCGATTTCTATCCTGATAATAAAACCACCGATCTGACCGAACCGTTGCGATTCCTGACCAACGCGATGAAAAAGCGATGTATTGCTTTTATTATATCCGATTTTTTGGCACCTGACTTTGAGGAACCACTTAGAATTGCCGGCAATAAACATGATGTTGTCGCCTTAAAGATTTATGATCCACGTGAAGCGGAAATACCTAAAATAGGTCTTCTGAAATTTAAAGATGCTGAATCAGGAACCGATATTTGGGTAGATACATCAAGCCGTACCACGAGGAATTTATTTTCTGATTGGTGGAAAAACCAAAACAACAGAACAAATGATGTTTTTATAAAGACAGGAGTTGATTCTGTTGCTATCAGTACCAATGAAGATTATGTTAAGCCCTTGCTCAAGTTGTTTAAGCAACGATAGAATATCATCGCGATATTCTATATAGATTCATTTGGTATTTATATCATTTTTTATTTTATCAATGCACAGGAATATTGGAACCATTCTATGAGCGTAGCGAGCAGAATGTCTCACGAGCAGGTAAGAGCGATGGACAGTGAGAGCGAGTAATATTGGAATAATGGAATAATGGAACGTTTGAGCGAACTTGAGAGCGAAAACCTCATGAGCAGGTTGTGGGAAGGACTGTGGGAGCGAATAATAGTGGAATAGTGGAATAATGGAGTAATGGAATAGTGGATTATGAGAATTTTAAAAAAAATAAATATTAGGGTGTTAGGATCAGGCTATACAAAGTATATCTTTTTGTTCATAACCTTAGTACTGTATTCCTCATTTACCTTTTCCCAGGAAGTTTATCTGAAAGCCAAACTTGACTCATCTCATATCCTGATAGGCGATCAGGTAAATTTGAGCCTGGAGATAACACAACCGAATGGGTTGAACCTGGATTTTCCTGAGTTATTCGATACCCTGACCGGAAAGATTGAAATACTGGAAAAAACAAATATTGACACGACATTTTTAGAGAACAACCAGATACTTTTAAAACAAAACTTTTTAATCACTTGCTATGATAGTGGATTTTATACAATTCCAGCCTTCCAGGTAAGTTATCACAAGGATACAATAGCAGTCAAGCTTAAGACCAGGCCTTTATTTCTTAAGGTATCAAGAACAGATATTGCCCCAAGTGACACCAGTCAGGCCATTTTCGATATCAAGATGCCATACAGTGCCCCGATTGGTTTCCGGGAAATGGCTCCGTTTATTTTTGGAGGGCTGATTTTTGTACTTTTTATTTTCGCGGTTTATTATTTTATAAAAAAGAAAAAACAGGATCAACCATTCATTACGATAAAAAAACCATTGGAACCGGCACATATTATTGCACTGAGGGAGTTGGATAAGCTTAAATCAGAAAAAATATGGCAGCAGAATAAGGTTAAACTTTACTATACAAGACTAACCGGGATTATCAGGATCTATTTAGAAGGCAGGTATGAGATTAAGGCTATGGAACAAACAACAGAAGAAATATTACTATCGTTGCTTGATACCGGATTTAATGATAATAGGATATTTAGTCTGCTAAAAGATATGTTGAACTTTGCAGACCTGGTGAAATTTGCCAAAGCCAGGCCATTGCCCGATGAGAATGAAGCAAACATGCTGAATGCATATATATTTGTGAATTAAACGAAGGAAGTCATAAACATTCGAGAAGATGTGCCTGAATTAACAGAAACAGAGAATTAAATGAGTCATATTACCTTTGCAAACCATGATTTTTTGTATCTGCTATTGGTTTTAGTACCAATGGTCATATGGTATATCCTCAAACAAAGAACAAGCCAGGCTAGCTTACAAATATCAACGATTGAGGGATTTGAAAAAAGCCCAAAAACTTACAAACACTACCTTAGGCACATCCTGTTTGCCTTCAGGATCATTGGCCTGGCCTTTTTGATCCTGGCTTTTGCCAGACCACAGTCAACCGATAAATGGCAAAATGTAATTACGGAAGGCATTGACATTATTTTGGCAATGGATATATCAAGCAGTATGCTAGCCCGGGATTTTAAACCCAACCGGCTTGAAGCTTCCAAAAACGTTGCTGTTGAGTTTATTTCAGGACGGCCAAACGACCGGATCGGTTTGGTGGTATTTAGTGGTGAAAGTTTTACACAATGCCCTCTTACCACAGATCATGCTGTATTAATAAACCTGTTCAGGGATATTGAAAGTGGTATGATTGAAGATGGAACAGCCATTGGTATGGGATTAGCCACCGGTATCAACCGGTTAAAAGACAGCAAAGCCATCAGCAAAGTTGCCATCTTATTAACCGATGGTGTAAATAACATGGGGGATATTGCTCCCCTGACAGCTGCCGAAATTGCAAAAACCTTCGGAGTAAGAGTATATACGGTAGGTGTTGGCACTAAAGGAATGGCTCCTTATCCGGTTCAGACCCCTTATGGTATCCAGTACCAAAATATACCGGTTCAAATCGATGAAGAAATGCTGGAAGAAATAGCACAGATGACCAACGGTCGCTATTTCAGGGCTACTAATAACCAAAAACTGATCGAAATTTATAGAGAAATTGATCAGCTCGAAAAATCTAAAATCGATGTAAAGGAGTATAGTAAAAAACAGGAGGAATATTTTCCCTTTGCTCTGCTGGCTGGGATACTGATTCTTACTGAATTATTGATCAGAAATACAATTTTAAGGAATATACCATAAACCCCGTAGGATAATTATTCCAACGGGGTAAACTGGAAATTACAAATTACAAATATCAAATAAATTCCAAATTTCAATTTTCTCCGAAAGAGTTCTTTGGACAAAACAAATAATTTTAAAATGATTTTTTTGTTTCATTTTTTGAGATTTGATTAATTGTGATTTATTTGAATTTTGTATTTTGTTATTTGGATTTTTCGCTATAACTATCGAAAGTCCATATAGAATAATAACAGAATTTCAGAAATAGGATATTAGTATTTGAAATAGGAAAATTCTCATTATGTTTCGTTTTGCAAATAGCGAATATTTATACTTATTGCTGCTCATTCCTTTATTGACGATAATATTTGTGATAAGCCGGCAAATCAGGAAAAGTGCAATAAATAAATATGGCAATGTTAGCCTTCTGGCTCAATTGATGCCGGATGTATCTCATGGCAGACCAATTGTGAAATTTGTTGTTTTGCTCCTTGCCCTGACAGGAATTATACTGGGACTTGCGCGTCCACAGTTCGGATCAAAACTAAAAGAAGTAAAACGTAAGGGAATTGAATTGGTAATCGCACTGGATGTGTCAAATTCCATGATGGCAGAAGATATCCAACCAAACCGGTTGGAAAGGGCAAAACAAGCCATATCAAAGCTGGTTGAAAAACTGCAGGACGATAAGATCGGACTAATTGTATTTGCAGGTGATGCATATACCCAGGTACCGATTACTACCGATTACGCTTCAACAAAATTGTTTTTATCGGCAATCAGTACTGAAATTGTACCCAAACAGGGAACAGCTATAGGATCGGCTATCGACCTTGGGATGAATTCCTTTACTCCTGACATGGAAACCAGCAAAGTACTGATTATTATTACCGATGGAGAAAATCATGAGGACGATGCAGTGGAAATGGCTAAAAAGGCTGCTGAAAAAGGAATTGTCGTGAATACAATTGGTGTCGGTTTACCAAAAGGCGCTCCAATACCCGTATATTCTCCCACAGGACAAAAAGTGTTCAGAAAAGATAATGAAGGAAACACCATAATCAGTAAACTCGATGAATCGATGTTGCAGAAAATATCAACAGCCGGCGGAGGAGTTTATATCCGGTCAGTAAGTACACGATTGGGATTGAATGCACTTTTTAATGAAATAAATAAAATGGAAAAACAGGAATTTGAAGCCATGATTTACTCTGAATATGACGAAAGGTTTCAGTATTTAATTGGGATAGCGCTGTTTTTCCTTCTTCTTGAATTTATGATCCTGGAAAGAAAAAATAAATATTTGAAAAATATAAAACTTTTCAAGCTAAAATGAAATATCTTCTGTTAATATTCATACTACTTTTGAATAATATTATGGTTTTTTCCCAAAAGGAAAAAAAATACATACGTGAGGGGAATAAACATTTTGGAAAAGAGGAATACGAAAATTCAGAGGTATCGTACCGGAAAGCCCTTGAAGAAGAAAGCAATTCGTTTAATGCATTGTTTAACCTGGGTGATGCCATTTACAAACAGGAAAAGTATGAGGATGCTGCAGGTGAATTCAGTGGGGTTACTCAGATGAATACGGATAAAATAAACCGCGCAAAAACCTTTCATAATCTGGGTAATTCACTATTAAAAGCCAACCGGTTGGCGAAAAGCATTGAATCTTATAAAAATGCCCTGAGAAATAATCCGGATGACCTGGAAACAAAATATAATCTTGCATATGCCCAGGATCTGTTAAAGCAGCAGCAGCAACAGCAAGACCAGGACCAGGAACAAAAAGATCAAAACCAGGATCAGGATAAAGAGCAACAACAGGATCGACAGGAACAGAAGCAAGAACAACAAGATAAGGCCAGGCAGCAACAGCAACCAAAACCTGACCAGATATCAAAAGAAGACGCCAAACGCCTGCTGGAAGCCCTTGCTAATGATGAAAAGAACATACAGGAAAAAATAAAAAAAGCAAAAGCAAAACAAAAGAATGTAAGGACAAAAAAAGAATGGTAATTTAGTAACTGATCGGTGTGTTGAGAGGAAAAAATAGAATGTTATTAGTTATATGTTAAATGTTATAGGTAAAACTGCTTATAACTTATAACTTTTAACATATAACCTATAACACATAATAAAAAAGAGACTCTTGAAAACTGAACAGTTACTAATATTTTTTGTTATTAATATAATTTGCCACCAAGACTCAAAGATTCACAAAGTTATTTGTTCAATTTCGTTATATCTTCGTGTAACTTTGTGGCTTCGTGCCTTCGTGGCGGTTACTTACCTGATAAAATACGCATTATTAGGATAAGTCACTCAAATTTCTTTTATAATTAATATTTGTAAATGAGAAGGCTAATTATTTTAATTGTATCATTTCTTTTTAACTGGAGTCTTTCCGCCCAGGATATCAATTTTACCGCTTCAGCACCAAAAGTTTTGGCAGTTGGGGAGCAGTTCCGGCTTACATTTGTAATTAATACTAAAGTGAATGCTTTTAATGCTCCTGATCTGAGTGAGTTTTACGTTATTATGGGGCCAAGTACTTCATATAATCAAAGTACCCAGATCATTAATGGCAAGATAACCCGTTCCGTTTCATATACTTATACCTATATATTGCAGGCGACAAGAGAAGGGAATTATGACATTCCTCCGGCACGGGTAACCATTAAAAAGAAAACGTATGAATCAAATCCCTTAAAAATTGAAGTTGTTAAAGGAACCGCTTCAAAACAGCCTGCCACCCGGCAACCTTCCGACAAAAGTGCCGGTGAGGTTGTTGATGTGAATAAGGAAGACCTGTTTATACGGGTTTTGGTTAATAAGCGGGAAGTCTATCTGGGAGAACATATCATTGCCACTGTTAAAATATACTCCAGGATTAATAATTTGTCCGGCTTCGAAGATGTGAAATTCCCCTCTTTTAACGGTTTTTTCAAACAGGATATTGAAACACCTCCTTTACAATCGCTGGAACGGGAAAATGTAAACGGTCAAATATTCGGTACCGGTGTCCTTCAAAGGGTTGTCCTTTTCCCGCAAAAAAGCGGAGAAATCGAAATAGTTCCTGTTGAACTGGTTTGTTTGCTTCAGCAGAGAGTAAGAAAAAGTACACGTAATCCTTTTGACAGCTTTTTTGATGACTTCTTTGATTCATACCGGACCGATAAAAAACTGATTACAAGTCCCCCGGTAAGAATAAAGGTGAATACGTTGCCGGAAAAAAAGCCGGCCACATTTAAAGGTGCCGTAGGTTTATTAAATATGTCGGCTTCGGTTGATAAAACGGAAGTCAAAGTGAATGATGCCATATCCTTAAAAGTAAATATTTCCGGTACTGGTAACCTGAAAATTTTTGAAGCGCCCGGTATTCATTTTCCACCTGACTTTGAAACATATGATCCGAAAATTTCAGGAAAAATTGCAAATACCACCAGTGGCTCAACCGGTTCGAGAAATTTTGAGTATCTGATTATTCCACGGCATGCCGGCAACTACCGCATACCACCTATTGAGTTTTCGTACTTTGATCCCGGGCAGGAAAGATATAAAACGATTTCCTCAAACGAGTTTAACATCAGGGTTGAGAAAGCCGATGAAGAGGAAACTACTGTTATTTCCGGATTTTCGAAAGAAGACATTCGCCTCCTCGGCAGTGATATCAGGTTTATAAAAACGGGAAGAATGAAACTCAGGCAGAAAGATAAAACCATCTTTGGATCCACGTTCTTTATTCTGGGGTATATCGGTGCCCTGGTTTTATTTTTCGTCATTTTTATTCTTTACAGAAAACGAATCAAACGAAGAACAAACCTTGTTTTGGTAAAAAACAGGAGAGCAAACAAAATTGCGAGGAAGAGATTAAAAATAGCCCGTTCGTATCAAAAGGAAAAAAACAGGGAAAAGTTTTATGAAGAGATTTTGAAAGCAATATGGGGGTATTTAAGTGACAAACTCAATATACCGGTTTCGAAACTTTCGAAAGAAACTTCCGTAAAAATACTTAAGGAATACAAAATCGAAGAATCACTGATTTGTCAGATCGTTGAATTAATAGATGCCTGCGAATACGCTCAATATGCACCGGCTGAAGAATCAGCTCCTTTAGCGACAGTATATGAAAATACATTAAAAATAATCAGCAAATTCGAACAAAAACTTAACCTGAAAAATTACCCTTCGTAATTTTTCAGGTCGTTATTATGTTATTAGTTAATAGTTATTAGTTCCGAAAAACAATCCCCTGGGGAGTGGCTTTTCGGGAAAGAACCGTATTAAACCGTAATAAACAATTTAGCAATTTAACAACTTAGCCCCGATGGCTATCGGGGCGATCTCATGAGCGAAGCGAGTAATTTAACAATTTAACAATTAATATCCTTATAAATATCATTCACGCGTTTTTAAAATATAGCAAAAATTAATCTTCAATGAAAATTAAATTATTTATACTATTCCTGTTTATTATAACACCGGAAATAATTGGTCAGGATATGGAAAATCAGGTGGATATTGGCAACAAGTATTTCACCGGGGGCGAGTTTGAGAAGGCAATTCAAGTGTACGAAAAAATACTTGGTTCAGGATTTGAAGCAGCAGATCTCTATTATAACCTGGGTAATGCATACTTTAAATCCAACAAATTAAATTATGCTATCCTTAATTACGAAAGAGCGATCCTCCTTTCTCCAAATGATGAAGACATACAACATAATCTTGAACTGGCCGGAACTTTTACCGTTGATAAAATTGACGACCTGCCTCAGTTTTTTATTCGACAGTGGCATTATGCATTCGTACAGCTATTTTCCACAGACTTCTGGGCTTTATTAAGTATCGTTACCTTTATTACATTCCTCATGCTATTTTCTTTATATTTGTATATAAATGTTTTCAGAGTAAAAAAGTTTTCATTCTGGCTAAGTATTGTTTTCTTATTTATTTCGGTTTCAGCCTTTGTTTTTTCTTATCATCACAAAGAAATCGTTACAAATCATAATGCAGCTATTGTATTCAGCCCCGTGGTAACGGTAAAAAGTTCACCGGATGAAACAGGAACTGATCTTTTTGTGATTCATGAGGGAATAAAAGTATCTGTTGTCGATAGTTTGGGCAACTGGACAGAAATTAAACTGAGCGATGGTAATAAAGGATGGCTGCTAACTTCAGCAATTATGAGGATTTAACTTTAGGATAAGATGTTATTAGTTATTAGTTAAAAGTTAGCAGTATTTTTATTTAATAAGTTCCTATTTCAATTTATTATTGTCGATTGACAATTGATAATTGAAACCCTTCGGGGAAATATAAAAACATTAATTGACCTAATTGCTCTAATTAATCTAAAAAATAACCAAGCCACAATTCGCAAAAATTCAGATTTTAGAAATTGGGGTTTTGTAAATTAGGATTTGATTAGGCCAATTATGCCATAGGCATCCCTTGGGGAGAAATTAGAGTAATTAGAAATTAAATTATCAACAACTTGTTGGTAGAAGTTGTAATTTAAGCGCCTATATATGTTAAAAGTATTAATCTTGAGAGGCTATTAAATGACCGTTACAAAATGGAGGTTGTTCTATAATTTAAAATCCAACAACCATTGTATAATCCATTAAAAGTCGAAGGTGTAAAAAATAAATGGTATCATTAAATATTAAAACTACTGTTAACACTGATAACATATAACGTATAACATATAACAGTTAACCTGAAAATAAGAAAAGAGACTCCTGAAAATCGAATAATTACATTAAAATATATTATCATGAAAAAAAGAAAATTCATTTTTGTTTTTTTGGTTAGCCTTGTTGGTATCTTATTGGTTTGGGGATGCAGAAAGAAAACTCCGGAGGGGCCGACTGATATAAGGGTCAAGAATTCAACTACTCAGATTTTCGACAGTGTTTATATAAACACTTATTCCGGTGACCATACATATGGAACAATACTGTCGGATGCAACTACCGATTATAAACGGTATGATAAAGCCTACAGGGAAGCTTACATAAAACTATATATTAATCAAGTTAAATATGAATTGATTCCGGTAGAATATACCTATGAGATATTCCTTGGACAGGGCAAATTCACATATGAATTGAGTATTGCCGATTCTGTAAACCATACTTTAGGCATCAATGTAATCCCCGAAGCTTCTCTGTAATAAGGATCAACCTATAATCAGAAAATGAAAATAGTTACAACTTTAAATGCTCCGCGACCAGCTGGGCATTATTCCCAGGCTGTTATTCATGAAAACCTGGTCTTTGTCTCAGGCCAATTACCAATTTATCCTGATACAGGAGAGAAAGTACTTGGCTCTATTGAGGAACAAACTTCCCGGGTTTTAAATAATATTAAGGCTATCCTTGAAGCATCGAACAGTAGTCTGAATCAGGTGTTAAAAGTAACAGTCTATGTTTCTGATATTACTTTATGGGATCGGGTAAATAGGATTTATTCTGATTTTTTTGGTAATCACCGCCCTGCTCGTGCTGTCGTACCCACCAAAGAGTTACATCATGGATTTCAAGTCGAAATGGAAGTTATAGCTTATGTGGAGGATTAAGTAAGAAGTTGTCTTAAAAGTGGAAACTCAACATCATTCCGTACTTGATACTGAATCCATGTTGACGGATTATCAGTGCCTTATGGATTAGATTCGCTGAGCTCATCCCTTCGAGAGGGACAATTATCCTGAAAAAAAAAGACTCATAAGAACAGAATAGTTACTTTAGTTTTTATTCATACATATTTTTATGAAAGCCATATTTTTAGTAAAGTACGGGAAATCTGAAGGATCGTTTGAAATCAGGGAAACCCCCAAACCCCAACCCGGGGAAAAAGAGGTCCTGATAAAAGTGGAAACTTTTGGTTTGAATTTTGCCGATGTAATGGCAAGGAGGGGATTATACCGCGAAGCTCCTCCGTTACCATGTATCCTTGGCTATGAAGTTGTGGGTACGATTGAAAAAGTGGCAGAGGATGTCGAAAAACTGAAACCTGAACAAAAGGTTGCTGCATTTACACGGTTTGGGGGGTATGCTGAATATGTAAAAATCCATGAAATGGTGGTATCTCCCGTTCCGGAGAATATAGACAATAGTTCTGCTACAGCTCTGGTTACACAGTATTGTACGGCCTATTATGCTGCTTATGATATGGCAAACATTAAAAAAGGTGATCATGTTTTGATTCATGCTGCTGCAGGTGGAGTGGGTATTGCTTTCACTCAACTGGCAAAAAGAAAAGGATGTGTTGTTTACGGAACGGCCGGTTCGGATGAAAAAGTAAAGTTCCTGGAAGAAAACGGGGTGGATTACCCAATCAATTACAGGAAAAGCAACTTCGTGGAAGAAATTAATCGTCTGCGGAGAAATAATAAAATCGATGTAATTTTTGATCCCATCGGAGGAAAATCATTTAAACAGAGCAGAAAACTACTTGCACATGGAGGCCGGATAATTACATTTGGGGCTTCTGAACAGTTAACCGGAAAAAGAGGAATTATTCCTTCCCTGAAACTTATGTTTAATTTTGGTTTTATCCATCCCGTTGGTTTGTTAATGACTTCGACAGGAGTTATCGGTGTGAACATGTTGCGTATAGCCGATTTTAAACCGGAAATTCTTCAAAAAACACTGCAAAGTGTAATGAACCTTGCTGCAAACAAAGAAATCAAACCCTATGTAGGTTCTTCATTTAAAGCAGAAGAGATAGCACGGGCACATGAATATCTTGAGAGTCGTAAATCGATGGGAAAGATTGTTATTAATTGGTAAACATGTTAAAGTTTCTGGATTACTTTTTTCTTGTTTTCCATTTCATACTAATCCTGTTTAACTTGTTTGGGTGGATTTGGAAACCCACCCGCGGATTAAACCTGATTACCCTGTTACTAACAGGCGGATCCTGGTTTATTCTTGGAATTTTTTACGGATTCGGATACTGCCCCTTTACCGACTGGCATTTTCAGGTTCTGCGAAAATTGGGACATTATAACCTGCCAAATTCTTATATAAAATATATTGCTGACAGGTTAACCGGTCTGGATTTAAGCGCTGAATTGGTGGACGGATTCACCCTTACCCTCTTTCTGCTGGCATTAGCAATATCAATTTTTGTTAACTTCAGTAAGAAGTAATTAATATGCTGTCGGTTGTTACCAACTGACAGGTTAAATTGTCAGGTGGAAACACCTGACACCATTTTAATATTCGAAAAAAAATGACTAAATGAAGAAGTGCCTAAAATGACTAAAGTTTAAAGTGACTAAATGAAGAAGTGACTAAAGTGGCTAAAGTTTAAAGTGACTATAATAATAAATGTCTAAAAGGTCGAAACACCAGGGAACAAGCTAATTGTTTCATACTGTTATTTCTAAATCAATTAACGTGAGTTTAAAATAAGTACAATCATGGATACAAATTTCTTTCAATCTGAAATTTACACTTATCTTGTCCTGCCATTATTCATTTTCCTGGCAAGGATTGCTGACGTAACCATCGGAACAATGAGGATAATTCTGGTTTCAAAAGGCCGTAAGAACATTGTTCCTTTACTTGGCTTCTTTGAAATTTTTATTTGGATTCTTGCCATTAGCAGGATTATGCAAAATCTTGATAATGTTATATGTTACTTTGCTTATGCAGGAGGATTCGCATCCGGAAATTATATTGGTATGTTATTGGAGGAAAAACTGGCACTGGGTGACCTATTGATACGCGTTATTACTCAAAAGGATGCTGCCGACCTGATAAATTCACTGCATGAGCAAGGATATGGAACCACCAGTGTTGAAGCCATGGGATTAAAAGACCATGTACACATAATCTACACCATTGTTAAAAGGGCGGAATTTAAGGAAGTGGTTGATATCATACATAGTTTCAACCCAAAAGCATTTTACAGCATTGAAGACCTTCGTTTTGTTAAACACGGTATTTTTTCACTGAAACCAACACATTTTTCATTAAGAACACATCCTCTCAAGCGTTGGAGAAAAGGAAAATAAGAACCAATAAAAAACCTATGCTAAATGAAAAACACACAAGTTAATAGTTTAACCATGCCCGTGTACCGCGATGCCGGGTTTCCTTTGGATAATGCTGAAACAACAAGGAAAGCATTTAATGACGAACTTGACCCCCGAAGATCTCCGGAATTATACATCTACTCGAGGTACAGGAATCCAACCGTTGTAGCCACCGAGGAACAGATCATGGATTTGGAAAATTGCCGCTGGGCATTATTAACTCAATCAGGAATGTCGGCCATCGATCTGGCGTTATCCATATTCCAGAAAGGAAAAAAAACAGGGAAATGGCTCTTTTTCAATGATATCTACGGCGGAACAAATTCCTTTATCGATAATGTCCTTATCCAAAGACGTGGATTGGATATTCACCGTTTCTGTTCCATTGGAGAGCGGTATGATCTTGGTGAATTGGAAAGTATCCTGAAAAAGCTCAAGCCTGAAATGGTCTATCTTGAGATCATTTCCAATCCTATGCTTAGTGTAGCCGATGGAGAAGCGATCATAAAGCTTGCCAAAAAATATGAATGTACAGTAATTATTGATAATACATTTGCTACTCCGTTTCTCTGGCACCCACTGGAACATGGTGCCGATCTTGTTATTCACAGTGCTACTAAGTATTTATCAGGACATGGTAATCTCACTGCAGGTGTAGTATGCGGTAATAATTCCCTGTTGGAAAAGGACGCGATTGAATACCGTAAATATACAGGGCATATGCTTTCGGCTGATGATGCTTATCGCCTGGGAACAATGCTTAAAACATTCGAAATAAGATTTACGCGACATTGTGAGAATGCAATGAAACTCACCGGAATATTAACCGGTCATTCCATGGTAGAAAATGTTTTATATCCGGGAATATATACACATTCTACACATATGGAAGCAAAAAAAATGTTCGGTGAGCGAGGTTACGGTGGGATGATAACTTTTGACATAGCAGGAAAGGATAGAAGCGCCAGGGAAAAAAACAGAGATAAGTTTATTCGGGCAGTTGCTGATTTTATCCCTCTAATTCCAACGATGGGAGATGCCGGTACAATTCTTCTTCCTGTAGAAGCGGTGTGGGGTGATAAATACCCATTACCGGGAATGATCAGGCTTTCGGTGGGTATCGAAAATATTGAAAATTTAGAGAAGGTAATCGTAAACGCCCTTGACTCATTGAATGGGTAGAATAAAACAGACCCTAAGGGTTTCTTCCTCCCAAAGGGATCCCCTTTCCCATAGAGATCACTATGTGACGGGAAAAGGAATGCCTCCGGCACAAAACCCTTAGGGTCTGTCGTACAGGGAAATCTTTGATCATCTTAGTTTTACTAATTTGAATCTTATCTTGTTACGATAAACTTCCCGGACACTAATTTGTCTTTTACTCTTACACGCACATAGTAGATGCCCTCTTTCCAACCGGAAACGTTGATCGTGCATGTTTTATCTTTCAACCTGGTTGTTTTATGTATCAACAGCATTTGCTGGTTAAAAATTTCGGCTTTCCATTTATCACCTTCGGTAAAGGTAACGATGTTATCCGTTTTTAATTCCATTGTGATTTCAACTGTGGCAGGATTGGGAACGAATGATAAAAATTCCCCGAAACCGCCACAATCAACATAATCAACTGCT
Source organism: Bacteroidota bacterium (assembly GCA_030605195.1). Classification (GTDB taxonomy): domain Bacteria; phylum Bacteroidota; class Bacteroidia; order Bacteroidales; family VadinHA17; genus CAZEWS01. The sequence continues at coordinate 1,739 of JAUWBB010000025.1, read as the reverse complement.
TTTTTACTCCAGTTAGTGGCTAGTTCCACAATCATTATTGCCTCGTACCATGAACTTATATGTACCTTCTGGTGGCCAATATTCTAAGGTACTCCAAGTACTATAAATTCGATCTTGGTAGAGCGTTTGTGTTTCGCTTAAGTTGGTGAGTTTAACATCAAAATAATTGTAGGGACCCGTATAAGTAAAAGTATATTCGTTTCCGAAAGCATTTGTACAAAAATAACCCGGTCCCTCAACACAGGTAAATTCTATTGTTGCCGGATTAACATAAGGTGTCCCGACAAAAAAGTTTTTTTGGTCAGACCACCAGAAACCTGATGGAGTAGTAATTTGGAAATTCACATAACTGTATCCACCACCTACTTTGCCTTTAACGGTATACTCAGGAGTACCTTCTCCACTTACATAGGTTAGATAATATCCTTCTGTCCATGTAAGGGTGGCTTCTGTCATATGGGTTATATTTGTTTCAAACTCTCTCTCCACATTATAACATAGAATACTTTCGCTTCCTGTCATTTTGGGATCGAGTGTATAATATTTAAGGTTAGTCTTTGGCTCGTATGGACAATCATTTATATTATGTTGAAATCTTGGAGCTTGCCCCCATTTTGAAATAAATATGTTTGCAACCGAAGTTCTAATTGCGGAATGATCAGCGCTTTCAACAAAAGCAACTTTGGCATTAGTTTGTGATGATATTTGTTTATAGCTCGCGTCATAGGTTCCTTCTGTCCAATATTTATCATCATTAGGAGTATTAATCCAAACATTATCTCCTCCTTCAGAAACATGCCAGGCATAACCGTGACAATTATAAGTTCTTGTAGCTTCACTGATAAATGTTATTCTATTTTGATAATACCAAAGCCAATAATCTTTCAAAGTAGCTTTTTCTCCAACTGTAAGTACATAATCTTCCTTAAGTACCCCGGCAGAAATTTGATCTCCCTTGGGTGTATAACGTGTCCCCCAATTAAACATCCAATCATAGACAGGATCTGGAAATTGCGAATAACCATAAATACAAAATAGCACATTTACTACAAAGAATAAAACAAAAAATCTTTTCATCTCTTTAGGATTAATGTTTAGTTAATAAATTGTCTGGCATATTCAACCGTTTTGTTTGGTGGGACACTACTCTCATTAATATATCCCATTGAATTATAATAATTAACAAAAGGAAGGAATTTATGAAATAACATCACTTTAGCAATTAAATTGGCGATTGTAGCATCAATACCATTACAACAAAGAATAAGTGGAGGCGCTTCATTTTGAATAGTATCATATTTATCAAGTGAATGTTTAATAAATTTATATACCTGGTATTCTTTCAATTCAGAAATTACGCTTTCCCTTGATAAAAACAGGTAGAAATAATGAAGCCTGAGTTTATCATATATGTTAACGAAGGAATACATATTTTCAGAGATGTAACGATCTAATAAGATCGTTTCAATATTTTTCCTTTCATATAATTCCTGTAAGCCATTAAAAATATTAATCAACTTCTCGAATCCTTTTGATGGATCAGTAACGTATTTGGCGGGGTATAGAAAGTCGTCCTGTTCAAGTTGTAGGTATAAGTCTTCCAAGCCTTTTTGGTTACTAAATATTACGATATCAGCCAGGGACAAGAGTATCTCAAGATAATGTGCTTAAAGTTTTTTATTTGAGATTAAACTGTAATTCTGGAAATAAAAATCTTCCCATTCAGAAAGTGAAACCAT
>JAUWBB010000040.1 GCA_030605195.1 Bacteroidota bacterium | reverse complement strand
TGCTTCCTTATCTCGTGAGACTTATACTTTTATAATTATCAGATAAATCCTACTCTGAAAAAACAAATCAAATTTACAATTTTCTGCATTGTTGTTTTTAACCTTTTTTCTCAATCATTCAGCATTGCTCAGACATCGGAAGACTACCGGCAAAAAATCGAGATATTTGAAAAATTTGTTCAGAAACAGATGGAAGCCGATCATATTCCCGGACTCTCGGTTGGATTTTATAAAGACGATTTTGTTTGGACAAAAGGTTTTGGTTATGCTGATCTGGAGAATAAGGTTCTTGCTACAGAAAGATCATCATACCGGCTGGCTTCCAACACAAAATCTATGACTGCCGTTGCTATCGTTCAGCTTGTCGAAAAAGGGAAAATTGATCTGGACAGAGATATCCGGGACTATATCCCATACTTTCCAGGAAAAAAATGGCCTTTTACTACACGGCAATTATTGGGACACCTGGCAGGTATAAGCCATTATCGCGATTATGAAAAAGAAGGGCATATCAAAGTGTATAAAGATACCAGGGAATCGCTTGATATATTTGATTATTTTGAATTGATAGCTGAACCGGGAACCCGGTATAATTATTCAAGCTATGGATATAATTTGCTGGGCGCCATTGTTGAAGTCGCTGCCAAAGAACCCTTCGGAGATTATTTGCAGCGCCACCTATGGGAACCACTGGGCATGGATGATACTTATATGGATAGTCCCGCAAAGATTATTCCTGATAGGGTAAAGGGCTATCGATTGGTTTTCGGGGAGTTGCAAAATTCAGAATATGTTAATATGAGCAGCCGGTTTGCAGCCGGAGGTACCCGTTCAACCGTGGTTGATCTATTGAAATACGCGAAGGGATATCAGGATACAAATATCCTGTCACAAAGTAGCATCGATATGATGGAATCCTCTATGTCTACAAAAAACGGGTATTTTACCGATTACGGCATGGGATGGCGCCTTACACCTGTCAACGGACATTTTATCGCCATGCATACCGGATCGCAGCAGGAAACCCGTACTATTCTTATCCGGATTCCTGCTGAAGATGCTGCAATTGCAATTGCATACAATTTCGAAGGCGGCAATTTGAGATCATATGCTTACCGGCTTTTCCAACTTTTATTTGAGGAACAATGGAATCAGCCGGTCTATCATGGAAGTAAAGAAAATGAAGCTATATACCGGGCTATTTGGGATGTATTCAATTTTGGTTTAGGATATTACGACCGCTATCCAAATCAAAACATACAAGATACTGAAAAACTACAGGCAGCATTTGCATATTTTAATACCGCTGTTCATACAGATTCTATCCATTCATCATTTGAGAATACATCAAAACGTATTCGTGATGGCCGCCACCCCTTTTCTGATGAGGCTTTTGTTAAGATGGGCGTTTTTATGAGGCAAAAATTAACCCAAAAAGATAAAAATAAAAATTATCATCAGGAAGGTGCTATACCATTTTTTTACGATTATATCAATCTATATAAAGCTGATCCGAACATTTCTGCCAATCTCAGATTCTCTTCAGAATTTGAAGGTATGATCCAAAAGTGGGAAAATGATTGGGAACAGGTATGGACAGCAGAGATGAGAACCCTGAAATTAACAGCATGGTCCGATCCAATTATTACAATAAAAAAATTGAAAAAACAGTTTTATGATAAATCTATTTATCCTGATTTCAGCAGTGATCTTTCTGAAACAATCAGATATTTGTACCTTTCGAATAAAACTAACGAATCAATTGAGACAGCCCGATTGGTACAACAAATTTATCCGAAATACGCATTTTCATATTTATTATTGGCCAATGCGTATGTGATTGAGGGGGATTTCAGCAAGGCAAAAGAGAATTATAAATTGGCACAACAGCTCAGATCAGAGTCAAATAAATTTAGCGCCAATTCTTTAACGGGTTTTGCTGGTCGTTTGATAATGATGAACAAACTGGATAAGGCAATGGACGTACTTCAAATTGCCGGTGAATTTTTTCCGGAAGCATCAAAGATTCCGGAATTAATTGGAGAAATATACCTTGAAAAAAGTCGCCGCAGCTTTGAAAAAGCATTAAAACTGAAACCTGAAAGTAAAAATCCTTGGAAAAAGTTGAAAAAGATACAGTGAAATGAATAGCGGTTACCTCTTGTTAGTCAGGGCACTAACTGAAGCCCGCCTCCGCCAGAACGATTTCCTGCCCGAATGACTTCGGTCGGGCGGACTGTCGGGCTGGCGAATGACCCGGTCAGGCAGGAAGTCGGACGGATCGTACCCTGACTAGTCTAAAAGCTCCCTTAACTTATTGTAATTATGTTGCATGGTGTCTCTTTTTTCAGAATTAAACAGAAGAGCGGTTGGATGCCGAAGCGGAAATATAGAAACGGATCCTACCTGAAAAACAGTACCAAATAAGTGAGAATATTCTTTCTTAGGAGGCCGTATTAAATTATACTTTTTAAAAACGTACCGGGTGGCATGAAATCCCAATGATACCAAGACTATAGGGTTAATTAGCTCAATTTCTTTCTCCAGGTATTTTGTGCACTGCTCAATTTCGTTTTTGGAAGGACGCCGGCATTTTGGTAAATAACATTTAATCAGGTTGGTCATGTATATTTCATCCTTACTAATATTCGCTTTTTTAAGTAATTCATGGAATATTTTTCCGGAAGGACCGGTAAACATTTTACCGGATTGGTCTTCTTCTCTACCCGGAGCCTGGGCTATAAGCATCATTTTTGCATGCCTGTTACCCTCGCCACATAAAGCATGGGCTCTGGTTTCATGCAATTTGCAGTTTTTACACTCTTTTATTGTTTTATTTAGTTGGGTAAAATTCATTGAAAACGGAATTTTAAAATATTTATATTTGACCAACTCCGCCATAAATGGCGGGATTGGTCAATAAAATTACTGATTATGATGCTGTCGGATGTTTCCATCCGACAGTTGATGATATGGCAAGATTTTAATTACTCCAGTATTCAATGTCAGGTGGAAACACCTGACATCATGTAAATTACTGATTCATACAAATCCACATACTTACAAGACCAGCTTTTTTAAGCTTTCTTTTCGGAACTAAATTATTAATTTTAAACAAATATCAGGGAATAAATCCTGAATAAAAATTGTCTAATAGTCAAACATGAAATAGGTGAAGGATTATTCGAGTTTGAATGACCTGGAGTTAATTGGTGAAGCCAGAAAAGGAAACGAAGGAGCCTTCGCTGCACTTATTACCCGTTATGAACAACAGGTTGCAAAAACAGTACTTGGAATGCTCGGAAATACTCAGGAAGCAGATGATATAGGACAGGAAACCTTTGTCAGGTTTTACCAATCGCTTCATAATTTCAGAGGTGATTCAGGCCTTGGTACCTATCTGACCAGGATCGCGATTAATCTGTCACTTAACGAGCTCAAGAGAAGAAAAAGAAGTATGTCACTATTTTTTTCTGCAAACATACTTGAAGAAAAGGAGTTTGATCAACCGGATCCTGAAGATGTTGAAGATTCAAGAGATACAAAAGAAATAGTTAAAAAAGCCTTGCAATCGCTTGAACCTAAATTCAGATCAGTGGTTGTGTTACGTTTGCTCGATCAATATAGCACCAAAGAAGCTGCAGAAATCCTTGATTTGCCAATTGGCACTGTACTATCAAGATTGGTAAGGGCACAAACAAAATTGAAAAGTATATTGGATAAACTAATTCAATAAGAAATGGAAAATAAAAAATTGCTTGATTTATTGATGAAATCGTTTGATGAAGAATTATCGCCGGACGAAAGGAAACAATTAGAGAAGGTTTTATCAGAATCGGATGAGTTAAGGAGTGAAAAGAAGAAACTTCTGAAATTAAGGGAAGTATTCTCTTCACAGGAATACCGGTTTAAGCCTTTTTTTGAATCGAGGGTTATGAACCGGATACATAAATTAAGAAACGGAAAAATTATCGAGTTTGATTTTGCAAAAAACCTGTTTTTTGTATTCAAAAGAGTTGCAATTTCAGGAATTGCCGCCATTTTGATTTTACTTATAAGTATTTATATCTCAGAAGGGTCATTTTCGCTTGATGCCTTTACCGGAGTGGAATCCTTTTCTGACGATAACCTGATTAGCTATTTATTATCGGACTTTTAATATTGGTTGCCATGAAAAATAAACCTGTACTGATCATTGCATTAACCCTTGTAATTGGATTTTTCCTGGGCTTTTTAACAAGTGGGATAATCAGAAATCAACAATTAAAGCGCTTTCGTTCCTTTTCGTCTGCCGAAGGTTTTAAATACCGGACGCTCAGGATGGTTGAACCAACGGAGGAACAGAAGAAAGATCTTCTGCCTGTTCTTGAGAAATTTGCTAAAAAGAGCCAGGATGTAAGAAAAGAATATGCAAAAGAATTCAGGAACCTGCTAAAAGAATATCACTCCGAGTTGAAACCGTTGCTCACGGATGAGCAGATACAAAAAATGGAATCATTTTCACAAAGGAAGCCTCCATATAAGGGCAGAAGGAATTTTCAACATCGTCCGGAAATGAGGAGGAAAAGAGACACCCTCAGAAATCGCTGATTATTTATTTTTCCATAAGCCAATAAGTATATTTTTTAAAAAGGGAATAAACAGCGAAATCTAATTGTCTAATGTGTGAAAACACGAATTAAAAAAATGTTTAACTTCACTAAAAATTAATAAAATGAAAACACCTAAATCAAAATTAATATTAGCACTTTTTGTCGCTTTAATGTTAACAACAAGCATTAATTTGTTTGCCCAACGAGGCAGAGGCTTTGCCCGGCAGGGTAGAGGTTTTGGCCAGCAGGGAATGCGCATGATGTTTCTTAATCAGGATCGCCCTTGTATTTTAAATCTTACGGATGAGCAAAGAGAGAAAATTTTAGAATTGAGCACATCCCATCAGAAAGAAATTCTGCCACTTACGAGCCGGCTAAATGAAAACAGGGCAAAGAAGCAATCACTTATGTTGGAAGATAATCCGGATATAAAGGTTATCAATGCAAACATTGATGAAAGAACCGGAATAATGAACAAAATCATGAAAAGCAATGCTGAATTCCGGAATAAAATCAGTGAACAGTTAACGGATGAACAAAAGCTGATCTTTAATACGCGAACAAGAGGATTTGGCAGGGGATATGGTTCTTTTGGAAGAGGATATGGCAGGGGATTTGGAGGTTATAATTCTTATGAAAGAGGATTTGGCAGAGGATATGGTTCTTTCGGAAGAGGATTTCGTCAAGGAGATAGACGGGGATTCCGACAATAAATCATGTTGATAAAGTTTTTTTCTTTTCATGGTTTAATTATTTTAGAGAACGCCTCATAAGTCATTATGGGGTGGTTTTTTAATTGTAAGATGATATGGCTGTAAACTGGTGAGACGGCCTCTTTTATGAAATGAACGTCCGAATTATTGCGCCGAAAGCAGCTGTTTCCTTCTGAGCAACGATGGCAGTTTCGCCGCCATCTTTATTTGTCTCTCCAATCCCCCGGCTGAAGCAGGGGGTTAGTAACATATGTAATGTCTGCAGAGCTTACCGGCCCCATGGAACAATTAATTAATAATTGCCTGAAAAATTACAAGGTAATTTTTCAGGCCAGGGAATATTGCAAATAATCCAGCATTATCGGGATATCATCAGGGATTATCCCATGTTTCAGGAGGTGTTCTTTATCATCATTGAAGGTTGTCAGGAAAAGTTCGAAGCTGTTATCTTTTTGTTTTATACTTTTCTTGTATAGTTTAACGGCTTCTTTTCTGTTTCCTAAACACCATTCAACGTGTCCGAAATTTATAAAATCATATTTGGTTAATTCTTTTTCTGAGAGTTTTTGATAATATTTTTTTGAAGATTCGAGTTTTCCCATAACAAAGTAGATCCAGGCAATGGGGCGCACAACAGATTGCTTGGTGGGTGACAGGTATTGCACCTTGAAGTAATGTTTTAAAGCTGATTCGTAATTTTTGAGGTCAAGGTAGCAGTGACCAATAGAAGCCTGGATGTACAAATTATTCTGCTCAAGCTTCTCAGCTTCAAGATAATACTCCAGAGCCTTTTCGGTATTTTTTAATTTCCGGTAGCAGAGGCCAATTTTTTTAACGATCCACAGACGATTTTTATCAAACAGTTCAGCCTGTAAATATAAATTAAGGGCGTTTTCCCAATCTTCAAGCTTTTGGTAACAAAAAGCGATTTTTTCAACAATTTCGTAGCTTTTGTCTCCTGATCTTTGAAGATCCGTATATATTTCAAGTACCTCTTCATAATAATTTTTCTCAAAGAAATATTCTGCAATATTTCTCTGAATATCCTGATCCTTAATAATGGTTTTATAAAAGTAGGAATTGTAAATATCCAGTTTCCCGACAAAAATGTCTTTGAATTCATTTTTATGCTGAAACAGTTTATAAAAACGGTAAAGGTCTTGTAAATACTGGGTATAAATAACCTTCGAACGTTTAGATTGATCAAGGATTTCATCCTGTTCTGCCAGTTCATTCATGCCCTTAATTTCCATATTGAACAGTTCAAGCATCATGGTTTTTTGGGATTGGGGCATGTGACGGACATTCAAAATAAAGGAATACTTATCAGAATTACATAGAAAAGCTGAACCTGCCAAGCCTTCAATAAACAGGGTTTTATCAAAATTGGTGTTTTCCTGGGAAAGGGATTCATCGATGACTGCATTTTCCGGGTAAAAAGGAATGAACCAATTGGTCATTTCCCGAAAAAAATCAAACTGTTTAAGGTTTGAAAAAGCAGTCATAAAAACATCAGCTCCCTCCATTTGAAGTTTTGTGAATTCTTCGACCTTTTCAAATAATTTGTCGGAATTTTCGAAAACAGTTTGCCAATCAGGATTCTTGTCCTCATCCAAATCATCCGGTATTAGTTTGTTCAAATCAAGCTTGTCTTCCAACTTTGGCCTGAGTTTGGTCATTTCCGGGATAATTTCTTCCCTGAGTTTTTTTGATATTTTTTCGGTTTCCCTGGATCGTATGATCTGAAGGATAATGGCTTCTGTTTCTTGCTGTATATTCTTTTCATCTTGCAGGACAGACAGCCGTTTCAGAATTTTGGAGTAAAGATATAACCGTTTATCATGCTGATAAAGAGCCAGGATTAACCCAACAAGTGCTCTTTGTGTAACTTCTTTTTCGTTGTCCTGATAAAAATCGAAAAGAATATGGAATTTATCTTCATCAAAATACCGTAAAAGGCTTAATGTAATTGCACTAACAAAAAGACATTTTTCAAACCATCTGATATTTGTATTCTTACTAATGATTTTAACCAGGTCAATATAGGCTTTGTTATAGGTGTTGGTAAGCCAGAGGTAGTAAAAGATGTTGATTATTAGCCTGTTGTGCTTTTTTGATTGCTCAGAAACAGGATCGGAACTTATGCTGTAATCGTTATTGAGAATTTCATCCAGCTCTTCTTTGAAGCTGAAATCTTCCAATCTTTCGATGTCAGATTTGCCGGCATACTTTTGATTTTTTTCCAGATCATCTTTTAACCGGCATGTTTGCCAGCCTGAGATTTGTGAAAGGATTTTCTGATTTGTTTTATCGGCTAATTCAAGAATTGAAATTAATAAATGGTTGTATACCTTATGCCTTTCCGGGTCTTCAACACCCTCCAGTGTATATTTAAGCATGTATTCATAGGTCGATTTAAAATTAACAAGATCATCATGCAGGTCACCTGTCATGGATATATCTACCAATTCCGACAGAACTTCCAGGGCTTCCTTTACCCTTTTCTGTGAAATCAAACTGCAAATACTTTTATGTTTCTCAATTGCTTCGCGCACATCCATTCAATCAGGGTTTATTCAAAAGTAATAAAAATCCAAAATAGAATATTATATGATTATGATGGTTTAAAAATAAACTGCCAAAACTTCATGTAAAGTCGTATGTAACCCGTTTTCAATAATCAGGCCAAAACCTTTTTATGCACCGTAAGTCAGTCTTGCTACTACAAAATGGCAGATTCTTAGTGTTTTTTATCAAATCTGCTCGTACCCCCCCGAACTGAAGTCCGGAGCACAGGCAGAGTTGGCGGCGGAGGAATGAGGGATGGCGGCAACCAGGTTATTAAATTCAGTAGTTTCCTCTGAATTTAAATTGTTCTCCCTTCTAATAGTTATCTTCTTTAATTTCGAAATACGCTTGTGGATGCAAACAAGCAGGACACGTTTCCGGAGCTTCATTTCCCTCATGCAGATATCCGCAGTTCCGGCATTTCCATATTATTTTATTGTCTTTTTCAAAAACTTTTCCTTCTTCCAGGTTATTACAAAGTTTTACATACCTGTATTCGTGAGCCTTTTCTACCTTGGCAATCATTCTGAAAGTGTCAGCAACTTCTTTAAAGCCTTCTTCCTCTGCGATTTTTGCAAATTCAGGATACAACTCTGTCCATTCTTCATTCTCCCCTTCAGCAGCAGCTTTCAGGTTTTCTAATGTAGAACCGATCTTTCCGGCAGGATACATTGCAGTAATTTCAACCATGCCTCCTTCTAAAAATTTAAAAAATCTTTTCGCATGTTCTTTTTCATTTAAGGCGGTTTCTGCAAAAATGCCGGAGATTTGCTCTAAACCTTCTTTTTTAGCTTGTTTTGCAAAATAATCATATCTCATTCGTGCCTGTGATTCACCGGCAAAAGATTTTAACAGATTTTGTTCGGTTTTTATTCCTTTTAAAGTACTCATCTTATTTCCTCATGTTTAAATTAATAATTATAGAATTGTCCAACTATATATAAGTTAAAATCAGATATTTTGAAATTTGGAATATTCTTTTTGGCAAGATACTCTTTGATGATTGATATGGCTTCTTTTCTAACTTTTTCCTGTATGTTTTTCTTAGTCATAATGTGATTTTTTCAATCCCGCGAGTAGGACGACGTGGTTCCTCTTTTATTTCCAACAACCAGTAATGAAATACTGATGAGTATGAGTATTTCTCCAAGCCAGAATAAACCCCATTTAAATCGTACCGGGATATAGGTAGTAATTATTTCAAGCAAAGCAGGGTTTTCGGTGATGTTAGCCAGATCACCTAAGAATCCGCCTTTTATAAGGATATTTGAATAATCCCAGATGAAGGTTGTAAAAATGATGGTTGCGCCGGTTAATATAAATATCCAGTTCAGGAGTTTCCATTTTACCGGTTTCCCGTCCTTTTTCACAAAAAGAATTACCATGGCCAAAAGGATCATAGTGAGAGAACAAATAATAGGCGAGATAACGGGTCCAACCCAGGTAACCGGTATCAGGAACAGAAGATCCCAAGTTAGCAGGGAAGGTGGCCAGTTGAGCAGGAGTTTTAGCGCAACGTAATAAAAAATATTCCAGATGGCAAAAGTATACAGGAAGCAGGCAAATTTCTGCAGAAAAGTCCTGCCTGCCAGAAGTCCAATGGCAACCAGCATGATAAGTGTTGATAGCTCTCTGATTAATTCACCAATAAAGATATGCCGGTCAAAAGTATGTAAAGGAAACTGAAATCCTTCGGGATAGTAGATCTCTCTCAAATAAACAACGACGATGGCTTCAAGGAAACCCATGGAGACAGCAAAAATCCCTGCAATAAGCAAATTCCTTCTTGCTGTTTGTTTTGATGAATGTTCCTCAGTCATTTTCTTATTTCTCCATTGCTTTTCCGGTCATAGGAACAAAACGGACAGGATATTGTTTCTTTTCCCTGAGATTGCCCTTTTTATCTTTTTCAACAACTACCAGAATTTGCAGTTCATTTACTCCTCCAACGGGAATAACAATTTTACCATCTGGTTTTAACTGGTCAATTAGCGATTGTGGGATATTTTCCGGTGCACAGGTTACGATAATGCCATCAAACGGGGCAAATTCCTTCCATCCAAAATACCCGTCACCAATTTTCACTTTTATGGTATTATACCCAAGGTCTTGAAGTCGGTCTTTCGCGATTTCCCCCAGTTTTTCAACGATTTCAATACTGTAAACATTTGGGGTGAGCTCAGACAGAACAGCAGCCTGGTATCCGCTTCCTGTACCGATCTCAAGGATCTTATCTCCAGGCTTTATGTTTAGTAATTCTGTCATATGAGCCACAATCAGCGGTTGTGATATGGTCTGACCGTAACCTATGGACAAGGGATAATTTCCGTAAGCTTGCCGTTGAGCATTAGGTGGTACAAATAAGTGTCTGGGAACCGCCATCATAGCATCCAAAACCTTCTTGTTTTTAACCGGATGATATAGATAATTCTCTATGCCTTTCCTGACCAGGGCTTCCCGTTCGATTTTTCTTTCCTTAAAACGTGGCCGGTACCAGCTTAATGTGTCCTGTCCCTGAAGTTCAGGTTCATGAATTGCAGGTAGTTTCTTGTCAGTATCATTTATTGAACTACATGATCTAACCGAGAGCAAAAAGAGTAGAAAAATCAATTTTACCATAATCTTTGTATATTGAGCCTTTGGTTTATTAATGAAATTCAATTGAAGATATATAAAATTAGTGAATAATTCAAGCCGGAAAACACAGGAAGTTTATTTACCAGTAATCTTCTGCTAGCCCAAGTTTCGCTTTATTTCTGTAAGTGCATGATTATCAATGTCTGTATTGCAGAAGCACTACAAATTTCTTTTTAACTTTTTGCTACGCGATTATCTTCCTGGTTTCTAATTTCTTATAATCGACTTACGGTTTTTCATATAATTCTACATGTACTTGCTCCGTTATAACTGGTTTTCTGAGGTGTATTACCGGACCAGAAGTAGTTGGCAATGTAATAGTCGTGTAATCATGGCTACTAACGATTCTCTTTACAGTTCTCCACGACAGTTTACATCCCTTACTTGTTAGGGCTTAAAAACCTTATTCTAAAACTACTTTCTCCAGTTCTTCCAGGATTTCACCTTTTGTTTCAACTAAGTACCTTAGAATACTAAATATTTTTCAATATCCCAAGTTCCCTTTTTTCTTGCCATTTGCCCCTTGTAAAGTCAGGGAATTTGACAGGTACTGATCCCAGTTCAATGGATATTTCAGAAAGAGGTCCCACTACACACCAGGAGGCTGCATCATATACATCCATATCAAGAGGCAGGCCTTTGTTCAGATTATCGATCAGCCTGTAAATTTCCACGAAGTCCATTCCTCCATGACCACCATGTTTTTCGATTTCTTCCCTCATTGTTTCCCATATAGGATGCTCGTATTTTTCCCGGTATTCCTGATATGTTTCTTCATTCAGCCATCTATGGCCTTTGCCTTCAATGCATAACCGGCTTGGATAACCTTCATGAAAGCCTTGTGTTCCGGCAAGTGCATTAATACGGGTATATGGCCTGGGAGATACAACATCATGCTGTAAGAGTATTGATCTTCCTTTTGCAGTCTTGATCAGACTATTATTCATATCACCATGTTTAAAATCCGTATGATTATAAAACTCATTATCAGGCTCAACCGTTTTTGCATATTCTGAAAGGGATGCCTCCAGGGAGCTCATTGCCACCATGTATTCAAACCTGTCACCCCGTTCAATATCCATGTATTGTGCAACAGGTCCCAATCCATGAGTGGGATAAAGGTTTCCATCACGTTTAACATGATGTCTTATTCTCCATTTATTCCAGTATTCATTACTAAATAAATATCTTGTTCTGAGATTATGATTATAGGCTGCCTCAGCATAGGATAATGTTCCGAATACTCCTTGTTTTATCATATTTAAGATCCAGAGCTCCTCAGACCCGTAACATACATTTTCGAGCATCATACAATTTTTCCGGGTTTCCTCTGCTGTATTGACCAGCTTCCAGCAGTCCTCAACCGTATAGGCTGCAGGCACCTCCGTGGCAACATTCTTCCCATGCTGCATGGAATAGACACACATGGGTACGTGAAGATCCCAGTGAGTGAACACTAATACCAGGTCGATGTCGTCCCTTTCTACCATCTCTTTCCAGCCATCCTCTGTGCCGGCATATACTGCCGGTTCCTGGCCGTTTTCTTTAAGAAATTCAAATGTTTCTTCTACTTTTTCCTTGCGAATATCGCAGATAGCTGTAATTTTTGCCTTATCAGGGAATAATGCATGTACATGACGTGTCATTCCTGTTCCCCGGTTTCCCAGACCAATAATTCCCACTTTTACCTGTGGAATGGGTGGAACGGTAAGTCCGATTACCGATTCACCGGTACCCGGAACATTTTGACTGATTTTTTCAATAAGTTCTTCGACATCGGTTTTACCACGTGTAAAACCGATCCCGGAAATACCTGCCAAGGCTCCGGATAATGCCGAAATTCTCAGAAATGAACGGCGGCTAAGTTCTTTTTTCATGGTTCAGGATTTGTTTAAAATGATAAAAAAGATATTTGTTTTAAAAATATTCAGACTTTTCCACCTGCCCCTTTATGCCAATTGGAGCAGGATTTAATATTCCTTCGTGTTGTTCTTTTTGTTCGCATCAGGAATGTATGGACTTCCAAGTTCAACCTTTATTAGTTTTTTATTGCTTTTAACAGTAGCATGAAAAATATCCCCGTCTTTCCACACAAGCGGTGTTTTCGAAACGTTCTGCTTCGAACTGTCGGCAAAAGTAAAAGTAACTTTAACAGCGGTCGGTATTGTACCGACTTTCGAAATAACTGCTGTATAACCGTTTTTCGTTTTCCCGATTTCTTTAACTGCCAGATCGGGATAACCCATATCAAAGAACCACGGATTCCAGAACCAGCTTAAATCTTCACCGGTAACGTTGTTGAACGTGAAAAAGAAATCATACGGAATTGGGTGCTTCTCATGCCAGAGGTCAATGTATTTTTGCAGTGTTTTTTTGAAAAGATCATTTCCCAGCAATTTTTGTAATTCCATATAAGCGATGCCGGGTCTTGTATAAGATGCTGTTCCTGATGATTGAAAGGGTAGTCCGAATGTAGGAATCATCATCGGCAATTCTAATTCTTTGCCGGCAAAATATTCATAATCGCTAATTAAGTCTTTGTAGTAATCATACCCGGGCACCAAACTGTCAACTACTACACCGGGGAAGAATGTTGCCCATCCTTCGTCCATCCACCCGTATTTTCTCTCGTTTGTTCCCATGTAAAATGGGAAATAACTGTGTGATATTTCATGAAAGATCAAACCTATAAGATCACCTTTGTCCTTTGGTGCTCCGTTGTTTGCCATCATAGGAGTTTCCATTCCTCCGCCTCGTTTCTTGTTGCAAAAAGTTGTTGTATGAGGATACGGATAGGGTACGCCCGGTAATTCTTCGGACATATACTTGATCGTTGCTCTTGCGTACTGCGCGGCATTCTCCCAATGGATAGTACTATCGGGATAAACAGCGGAAGTTAAAACTCTTCTTCCGGTTGATTTATCAACTTCAACACTGGCAGCATCCCAATTAAAATTATCGCTCACGGCAAAAGAGAAATCGGTTACTTTTGTTGCAGAGAACTTCCAAACATTTTTCCCGTTCTTCAAAGTAACGTCGTTGTTTTTATAATCTTGCCGAGTAATTATTCTTACCGTCTCATCGCTCTGTTTTGCTTGATTGATCTTGTCAATAATTGTTTGTGTAAAAACCTTTTCCGGATTCTATAAATTGC
>JAUWBB010000235.1 GCA_030605195.1 Bacteroidota bacterium | reverse complement strand
AAGTCTTGGGAAAAAGGATTTAACAGGCTTGAAAACAGAATTTGAAAAAGAAGGGTATATAGTAAAAATTGAAGGATAAATATATTTTGGATTTCGGATTGGAGGTTTATGAATTAAGATTTATGAATTTTGAATTGTAAGGCACTACTGTAATGGGGTAATCTTCTAACCCCGCCATCCACAAAGTGATCCGTTCGGGAAAACGACGGGGTTAGTGATACATAAGTATTAATATTGAGTTAATAAAAAGTAAAGTAAAAGAAAGCACTATGATGACGGAACGGATTAAAAAGTTAAGAGACCAAAGTTTGAATGCTATAAACCGGATATCTCCCGAACGGGCACTTCTTATCACTGAATTTTATAAAAGTGACATTGTTCGTGAAGTATCGGTTCCGGTACAACGTGCACTTTCCTTTAAGTATCTGCTTGAGAACAAGGAAATTTGTATAAATGATGGTGAAATTATTGTTGGAGAGCGGGGCCCGGCTCCGAAAGCTACACCTACATATCCGGAAATATGTCTTCATTCACTGGATGACCTGAAGAAACTTGACACCCGGCCAAAAGTTTCTTACAGGGTAAATGAAGAAACAAGAAGAATATACAGGGAGGCCATCATTCCTTTTTGGCAGGGTAAAAGCAACCGGGACAGGCTTATGAATCAAATGTTTCCGGAATGGATCGATGCATACAAGGCCGGTGTTTTTACTGAATTTCAGGAACAGAGGGCTCCGGGCCATACGGTTTGCGGAAGCAAAATTTACAGGAAAGGCATGCTCGATCTTAAGAAAGAGATAAAACAAGCCATCGAAGATCTTGATTTCCTGAACGATCGTGAGGCTTTCGATAAGCGGGAGGAACTAAAGGCAATGGATATCACCGCTGGTGCGATCGTTGGATACGCAGAACGACACGCGGAAAAACTGCTTGAACTTGCAAGAGCGGAGAAAGACGAATCACGAAAACATGAACTTGGAAAGATGGCAGAAATTTGTGGACGTGTTCCTGCTTTTGCACCGGAAACCTTTCACGAGGCCCTGCAGTATTACTGGTTTATTCATGTCGGTGTGATAACAGAACTTAATCCATGGGATTCATTTAACCCCGGACGACTCGATTTGCATTTGTTTCCGTTTTATAAGAAAGGACTTGAAGATGATTCATTAACCCGGGATAGTATAGTGGAACTGCTCCAGGCATTCTGGATAAAATTTAACAATCATCCGGCACCTCCCAAAATGGGTATTACAGCTAAAGAAAGCAATACTTACACCGATTTTTCATTGATCAATGTTGGCGGGGTAAAAGAGGACGGATCGGATGCTGTAAATGACCTGAGTTATATTATTCTTGATGTAGTGGAGGAGATGAGAATTCTTCAGCCAGGTTCCATGGTTCAGTTAAGTAAGAAAAACCCTGACCGGTTTATAAACCGTGCTATTAAAATAATAAAAACAGGGTACGGTCAGCCTTCTGTTTTTAATACCGACACAATTGTTCAGGAATTAGTCAGGCAGGGGAAGACAATCGAGGATGCCAGAAATGGTGGCGCCAGTGGTTGTGTGGAAAGTGGAGCATTTGGTACCGAGTGTTATTTTCTAACAGGTTATTTTAACCTCACCAAGATACTGGAGCTGGTGCTGAATAATGGTTATGATCCCCGAACCAAAAAGCAAATTGGTTTGAAAACCGGTGATCCAAAGCTATTTAAGTCATTTGGAGAATTGATGAACGCTTATAAAAAACAGTTGAACTACTTTGCTGAAATAAAACTGAAAGGAAATAATATTATTGAGAAGATAATTGCTGAATACATGCCGGTTCCGTTCCTCTCCCTGTTAATTGACGATTGTATACAGAACGGTAAAGACTATAATGCAGGAGGCGCCAGATACAACACAAGTTACGTCCAGGGAGTCGGTTTGGGAAGTTTAACAGACAGCCTTACCGCCATTAAATTTCATGTATTTGATAAGAAAACATGCACAATGGACAAGATGACCAGGGCAATTAAAACAAATTTTGACGGTTTTAGGGAATTGAGGAAAGAACTTATTTATGACACGCCGAAATATGGGAACGATGACGATTACGCTGATGATCAGGCCAGGGAAATTTTCGAGATTTTTTATGAATCGGTAAATGGAAAACCAACAACGAGGGGAGGAACCTTCCGGATCAATATGTTGCCAACAACCAGTCATATTTATTTCGGGGAAGTGATCGGGGCAACTCCGGATGGAAGAAAGGCACATGAGCCACTGTCTGAAGGGATCTCACCGGTTCAGGGAGCAGACCGGAATGGCCCGACTGCCGTATTAAAATCAGCCTCAAAAATCGATCACATTCGAACGGGGGGCACTTTACTCAACCAAAAGTTCACGCCGGCATTTTTTGAGGAGGAAGAGGGCATATTAAAGTTGTCGAAATTGATAAGAAGTTATTTTCGTATGGATGGGCATCATATTCAATTTAATGTTGTTACTGCAGACACACTAAGGGCAGCCCGGAAAAATCCTGAAAAATTCAAGGATCTCATTGTCAGGGTTGCCGGGTATAGTGATTATTTTAATGATCTATCTGAAGACCTTCAGAATGAGATTATCCGCAGAACAGAACATGAGGCGATTTAATTATCCTTAAAACCATCCTGCGTTCGAGGTGTTTATACCATCGACGTTTTCAACACCGCCGAATGTATACAAATCCATTTCGGCATTCAGCAATATATTGGCAGGAACCGGAAAATGGAGTAATGTGTCGTATTGCAGCATATCCCTTCGTCTCATATCAAAGAAGCTAATTCCTGATCCGGTCATTGTAAGTTCAATATCTCTTTCATAAAAAATAGCTTCCAGAATCTTTTCTTTTTGAGAATCAGATTCTAATGGCAGAAGTTTACCCCTGGTCAGCCGGGTTCCGTTATTTAAAATGGTTATAGCTTCTGCCAGATTACCGAGGTGAACTAATGCTTCAGCTTTTATCAGCTCGAGTTCTTCTTTTCTGATTATAGGAATTGTCCCATGGTAATAATTTATCCAATCGTCATACCGTTTGAACCGGTAATGAGAGAAAAGATAATAACCTAACGATGTGGAAAAGTTTATATATTCCAAATGTCCAAAATCTGATAAAAGTCTGTCATCTTCAGATGTTGCATAGGAGGGATCAGGCGGTTCTCCATTGGCAGGATACCGTGCAGGATAGTCAGGATCCATCAGGTTGATTATTCTGCAATCAATACGGGCTTTTCCCTCTGCCATCCCATTTACAATCAGATTATCAGACAGTAATTCAAAATAGAACTCAGGTTCAAAATCAAATGTTATCCCATTATTTGCCAGGTCTAAAATAGTATTCCAGTTAGCTAATTCATTCTGGCTTGCATTTCTTGATGAATAAAGTAAAAATCTTGCTGCGAATGTATTAGCCAATTGTGCCAATTGAGTATTCGTTATTTCGTAACCCAAAATCCAGTTGTTGGTTATGGTAAAGTCATCCCCCTCACTCATAATAGCAGCTTTGTAAAGGTAATCGGCTGCTTTAGTAATGACTTGGTGGTAGGGATAAAGTACAAAAACTGTTGGACTTGTTGTTTCGTCGATAATATAAGCCTGATCAAAACAAAGACCAAGGTATCCGTGTACAATGCCCTGAATAAAATAACACCAGGCTTTCATCCGGTGAACATAGTAATCCGTTAAATTTACATCTGTACTTTTCTTGATCTCGTTCAGGGCATTGTTAGCATAGTAAAGGGCAGTGTAGGAATCGCTCCAGAATTGTTGTGTGAAAAGGTTATCCTGGGAATTTCTTGTATTTGCAAACTGGATTCTCGGTTCTGCTCCAAACTTTGAGAAAGCAGGGCTTTCAAAATCCCAGGTTAACTGATCGGCCATAACAGCCATGGGCAGGGCAGGAGATCGATAATTTTGCAGGGAATGGAACCACAAATTGAATGCTCCACCGGCTTGCTCGATTTGCAACATCGGATTTTGAGGTGTGTCATTTTCCAGTTTAATACAGGAAGGCAAAAATACAATAAGGATTAAAAGAGGAAGAGAAATAACATTAGATTTATGAGGGATATTCATCAGCATGATTTTTACGTATTATAATACAAAAGTAGCATATTATATAGAAAAGTACGCATTTTTTTTTAAAAAATTATATTATACGGATTCTGTTTTTTGCTTGGATATATGAGTATTATATTGTAATTTTCGCTAGAATATTATGTTAGGCAACTATAAGCAAGTAACATGATGACATCCATTTAGATTATTGGTTGTTCTGCTTATGACGATCGTATAGAGTTTGCGAACTAACACCACAACGAAAATGGAGTTGAGTATATGGACCATTCAAAATTGAACGTAGATGAACTCAAAGGATTAAAACTGCTACGCAGCAGAATAAAAGCAGCAAATATCCCTTCATCGAAACTAGATGAGACGTTTAACATAGCAACCTGGCGAAAGAGAAAAGATATGATCAAATTCTGCACCATCCAGTTCAAACGGGATCGGTATTTACCGATCATGGCGGTGTTGTAGATTATTATAAGGGTAACTATAAATCATTATTGCCGTATAAGCACTTGACTAAAGACAAATTTACTTACGAATTATCAGACCATCTCCCACTATGGGTACAGCTTAATATTGATACTGCTGATGAAGAGGTGGATCAGCTGATAGCTCAACGAAATCGTTAATCCGTACATTCTGTGAATCGTGGTCGGACCTCTAGTAATTATACAGATCAATGGTTGCTGCGAAAAGTATTACGAAGGGAAGTAGATTAGATGCCTAACAAGCCCTGGAGTTGACTCGCAGCCTAAGCAGCGAACAAGCTCGCTCTCAGACTGGCATGCAGCTCAGTTCGCACCCGTTATACCGCTTAAATCTTTTAACAAGGAAATTATCATGAAAAATGTTCTATTAACTACAGTCATTTGTTTTATGGTTCTCAGCGTTTTTTTTGCTGGAGCACAAGGATACAAAATCATCGGCACCATTCATCGTGACGACCCGGCGATAAACAAATTCATCCCGGAAGACGCTGACATCGAAGTCCTGGCTGAGGGATTTGACTGGAGTGAAGGTCCGGTGTGGATTAAAGATGGCGGCTATCTATTGTTTAACGACATTCCCCAAAACACTACCTACAAATGGAGTGAAAAAGAAGGATTGACTATTTTTCTGCGACCGGCAGGCTACTCATTGGGTGACAATCCACCAGGAAAAGAGCTTGGCTGTAATGGCTTGTTTATCAATCCGACGAACAGCCAGCTTGTACTGTGTGATCAAGGCAATCGCTGTGTAGCTATGTTAAATCAGGGTAACTGGACTAAATCCATCATTGTGGACAAGTTTGAAGGGAAAAAACTCAATAGCCCAAATGATGTCGTAATTAGTTCACA
>JAUWBB010000184.1 GCA_030605195.1 Bacteroidota bacterium | reverse complement strand
AGAAAACGTAGTGAGCTATTTAAATGAGGAGGATCAGCAGTATTTTAGAAAAAAAATACAGGCATCTTACCGGGAACCTACATATAAAGATGCTAAAGAAAAATTATGGAGTATTCACGAAGAATTAGAGGTATTAAATCGTTCAGCAGCAAATTCATTAAAAGAAGGCCTGGAAGAAACACTAACCATTCATCGGTTAGAAATATATAAATATTTTGATAGAAGTTTTACAACTACCAATTGTATTGAAAATTTAAATTCACAATTAACGAAATATATCAGAAAGGTTAAAAGATGGATGAGCTCAGATCAGCGTTATCGTTGGGTTGTATTAGGAATGATGGAAGCTGAAAACAGAATGAGGAGAGTCCAGAACTATAAAGAACTGGGTCTTCTAAGGGATGCAATAAAAAAAGAAATAAATAAAAAAACAGGAAACCAATGTGCTGCTTGAACCTCTCTTTTAAAAAATTTCAACTAAGAATGAAACAATACCCTGAATTACTACTAAATTACTACTGAATTACTACTAAATTACTATTGAATTACCACTGAATTACCACTGAATTACTACTAAATTACACCACTGAATTACTACTGAATTACTATTGAATTACTACTAAATTACTATTGAATTACCACTGAATTACTACTGAATGACTATCGAATGACTAATCAAGTAAAAAGATAAAAGTATAACAACCTAATAACTACTTAATTACACCCCAATCACTTCACCTGTATCCTGATCTTCCTCCACTTAACCTGCATGGGCCTGTCGATGTTTGTTGAATGGACCTGCAGACCGATAAAACCACTGGGATCATCCAGGGTATCTGTATATTCAGCCGTAGGAACATCATTTATCCATACTTTAATGGTATTGCCGATCGCCTCTACCAGGTACTTATTCCATTCCCCGTTTTTAAAAGCCTTCCGGCCTTCTTCGTTATTTTCCAGATTTGCCAGCCAGCCCCGTCTTGCCTCGTCGTAGATACCACCGCTCCATGTCTTGTCTGACGGATCGATTTCAATCTGGTATCCGTGAACCCGGCCGTTATTGTATTCCGGGATACTGTGACTCCTGATCTGAACGCCGGAATTCAATGCAGTATCGACTAAAACTTCAAATTCAAGGATAAAATCAGCATAATCTTTCTCAGTGCACAGGAATGAATTGGGCGTATTCAATACCGTTGTTCCGACAATTTCACCGTTTTCAGCTGTGTATTTTGCTTCTCCGTTCCGTTGTACCCATCCGGTGAGATCGTTTCCGTTGAAAAGATCGATCCATTCTTCAACTACTGTCTCTTGTTTGTCCGTTGTAACCTGTTTACAGGAAATACCTAGTAAAAGGATCATAAAAAGAACCATCAATTGGAATAATAATTTTCTCATAGTTTAAATGTTTTGGGAATTATTATTTTGAATGATAAGAACATAGCTTCGCAAATTAATAAAAAAATGTAATTATTGGGATTATACTACTAATTTTGATTTTTCTCCAAGGCTAAGAGCGCCTACGCTAAAGCTTCAGCGACAGCCTTAGCTTTAGCCTTTAATATGAAAAAAATTAAGGTTCATCAGGAAAATGCGTAGGTCAATGATCCTGATATTTATGAAACTATGTCTATTTATTGTCTTCTTGGCGTATAAAACTGGTTTAAGCCAGAATAAATTTTTTATTTAATATTGCCCGTAGGGCATTAATTATTGTAGGAGAAAAAATTGAAATGACAACTATTCCCTGTAGGGGATTAATAATCAGGCCTATAGATTAGCCAGGAAATATTTACGAAATACTGATTTATGAATCGTCTACAACGAATATGCCATAGTGTTAATCATATACTACAATAATAAAACCGCTACGCGGTATTTTTGAAAGATAAAGGAGATTAGTTTTTTAGATAAAACCTACGCATCTTCCGGAAGAACCAAAATTAAGTAAATAACATAACTTATTATATTTTATGGAAAAAGTTATTAAGGTTGGATTGGCCTCATACGGCATGTCGGGAAAAGTCTTTCATGCTCCATTACTGGCTTCAAACCCAAATTTTTGTTTGAAAAAGATACTGGAAAGATCTCCCAAAGGCTCGAAAGAAAGATATCCGGACGTTGAAATAGCTACGGATTACGGATCCTTGCTTGAAGATAAAGAAATTGAACTGATTGTAGTAAATACCCCTGACAGAACCCATTTTGAGCTTTCGAAAAGTGCTTTGCTGGCAGGTAAGCATGTGGTTGTCGAAAAGCCGGTTACGATGACAACAAGTGAGGGTGAGGAGTTAAATAAACTGGCAAAGAAACAAAACAGTGTTCTTAGTATTTTTCAAAACCGGCGCTGGGATGGTGACTTTTTAACGGTAAAAAAAGTGATTGATAAAAAGTGGCTGGGCAGGTTGGTTGTATTCGAATCGCATTTCGACCGTTACAGGAATTTTATTCAGGAACATACGTGGAAAGAAGAAGAGGATAAAGGTACAGGCATATTGTATAACCTGGGGTCTCATTTAATTGACCAGGCCCTTGTCTTGTTCGGAACACCGGAATCAATTACCGCTGATATTGATAAAGTACGAACAGGAAGCAGTGTTGTTGATTATTTTGATCTCCGGTTAGGCTATGAAAGTGTTAAGGTAATTCTACGTGCTTCTTATCTGGTTAGGGAACCGGGACCACGATTTACCTTACATGGAACAGAAGGATCATTCATAAAATTTGGTATTGATCCGCAGGAACAAGCTTTGAATGAAGGAAGGTTACCGGTGGGAGAGGATTGGGGTAAAGAAGAAGAAAAATTCCGGGGACTGTTAAATACAAATCTGAATGGTGACCATATACAGGATAAAATTGAAACATTACCAGGCAATTACCCCATTTATTATAATAACATATATGCTGCAATAAGAGGCGAAAGCGAATTACTGGTTAAGCCGGAAGAAGCCCTGAACGTGATCAGGGTGATTGAGGCAGCAATTGAAAGCAACCAAAAGCAGCAAACAGTTTATTTAAACGTCCCGAACTCCAGTTCCATTTCTTCATCTGTTAAAAAGTGCCCTGACTGAATAACAAACCGGTATCTGAATGTGACAGTTTCTCCAGGTTCAAGTGTGAAGTTCAATTCCTCTTTTCCCTGGCTGAAGATCTTCTGCCCGAGATTATTTGCAGAGAATAAACCATAACCCCTTGCATGCCAATAAGTCGGAAAACCAGGGTTTTTAGGATGGTCGATGATGGCCAGGCTTATGGATTTGTGGTCCAACACAGCGGAAAGGGTTACCCATTTTGCCCGGGTTCCCCATACATCACCACCCTCTATCCCTTCACTGCTCCTGTATTTCCCGTTTACGCCTTCATTATTCATTACCTTTGCCTTTGTAGGATTTCCATTAGCATCGATAAAAACCTGTGGTTGATCCGATGGACTTTCAAAAGCCCTGGCTGTCCGGATTGCAAATAATCCTTCTTTATTATCAGTGAATATTACTTCTGTATCCATCGCTGTTAGTTTGATAATACGGTCGACAGCCCGGTAATTTTCCGATCCGTAAAATATAAATTTCGATTCCTCCATGAGGATCGGAGTATCGTCAGGTTTCAGCCAATCCATTGTAACCTCGAGTATTCCATGATTATTTTTACTTTTTATGTTCCTGATCTCTCTGTGACGGATGGTCCCATAACGATCTTTCTTTTCTTCCGGAATATTGTATGAATTGTTCCAGAAATCCAATCCGTTTACATTTCCATAATTGAACCACAGGCCTACCTGATGCGGATGATCGACCCTTTCACCCGGTCTTGGATCCAGCGGGAAACCCCTTGTAACGGGAACTCCTGACGGACTAATCAAGGGATAGAGGACAGGCTTTTCAATATCATCAGGATAGATATACGAAGTGAAGTATTTACTATCGATAAAAATGTCCACTTTGTGTTCATCGGGCAGGTTTACCAGGCGAAACCTGTTGTCTTGTGTTTTTTCCAGGGACTTTTTTTCCCCGGCCCTGTAACCTGCCGGAAGAGCCAGAATAAGTGCAAGAAGAATAAAAGGAGTATACCTATTCTTTTTCATCCATTAATATTTAAAGGGTTTACCGCCTGCCAGGACTTCCTGGTTATTTTCATCAAATTCTACATATTGCTTTGTCCGTAGTGCTGCGGTAACCATAATGTTTGCTATGGAATGCTGATAACCGGCTTTAACGGGAGCATTAGGTGTTTTCCGGCTCCTGACACATTCCATCCAATTCAGCATATGGAGCGTGGTCATATCATCAGCACCGGTATTGGCCGATGTTACAACTTTTACATCCGATTCAGCAAGATCAAATTCTTCCAGCAGATTAGGTTTCAAATTCATTGCTGAGGCAAACCTTTCGGTTAAACCTCCATTGGGGGTTACCTTGTTGGTGGAAAGGTTCAGTTCCCCTCCGTTGGAATAATAGATCTCCTTTACACCTCCGGCTGAGTTGGAGAACCTGGATGCATAGATAACCTGAAATCCTTTGTTCATGTCATCCTTAGGGCCATAATCAAAGACGGCTGTCATAGTATCAAAATTTTTCCTGCCATCATTCCACATGTAAATTCCTCCGTTTGCTGCCACACTTCGTGGATAATGGAAACCGCTGAACCAATGGACGGTATCGATCTGGTGTGACATCCATTGGCCGGCTATACCTGATGAGTAAGGCCAGAATAGACGATATTCAAGATATTTTCTTGGATCCCACGGTTCATAGGGCCTGTTCATAAGATATCGTTTCCAGTCGGTATCGGTTTCCTTTATTGAAGCCACCAGTTCAGGCCTTCTCCACCTGCCTGGCTGGTTCACGTTCCAGGTCATTTCAACCATCTTAATATCACCGAATTTTTCTTTCCTGATAAAGTCGGCGGCGGCATGATAGTTCCGGCCACTTCGTCTCTGTGATCCGATCTGAACAATAATGCCCGATTCTTTTACTGCTTTCAAAGCTTTACGATTGTCTTCCATGGTTTCGGCGAAGGGCTTCTCAACATAGGCATCCTTCCCGTTTTCAGCAGCCTCAACGGTATGAAGAGCATGTTGAAAATCAGCAGTTGAAATGACAACCGCATCAATATCTTTGTCTTCGTAAAGCCGATCATTATTCTGATATTCAGCCACTTTGTGTCCCAATTTCTCTTCAAGGAATTGGGCACCTTCTTCACGCCTTCGGTTCCAGATGTCAGAAACACCTATTATGTCGAAATTCAGTTGCTTCTGATTCCTGATTAAAGCCGGGATCAGAGCTCCACGGGCGCGATCAGAAAATCCGGCGATTCCAACATTTACCCTGTCGTTAGCACCTAAGATCCTGGCATAGCTTTTTGTGCTGAGTCCAATTCCACCCAGGGTAACTCCGGCGGTACCCACGGCAACCTTTTTAATAAAATCTCTTCTTGTGTTTTCCATGGTTCAATTATTTTATGATTTAAAAAATTCTTATAATTCCCTGATTTTGATATTACGGAACGAAACCTTATTACCATGATCCTGTAAAAGGATGTATCCTTCCTTATGTTCACCAAAATTCTCGTAATTCTTATACTTGCTATTAGCAACCAATTTATGGAATTTTTCACTTCCCCTCTCGTATTCCACCACTTTGACCCCGTTTAGCCAATGTTCAATATGATTCCCTTGTACCACGATACGTGCCTTATTCCATTCACCAGGAGGATTAATTTTTCTGTTGGTGGCTATAATCAGATCATATAGGGAGGCATGTGTATGAGTTTGATGTACATCGGCATCAGGATGATTTTCGTCATCCAGTAATTGGTATTCCAACCCGAGAGGAGACGACTTACCATCTTTAGCAGGATAATACTTTACCACATATTTTATTCCACTATTGGCTCCTTTGGTAAGCCTGAATTCAAGCTTTAGATCAAAATCAGAGAATGTTTGTCTGGTTACGATACTCCCTCCGCCTGTACCCAGGATGGTAAGTGTTCCATTTTTAGTTTCCCATCCTGTTTCAGGAAAGATATCCGATGCGGCACTCTTCCATTCCTCTGTTGTTTTTCCGTCAAACAGCAGCTTCCAGCCTTCCTGAATCTCTCGCGGGGTTAAGGTATTGAGTTTTTCACTAATGGCGATTTTAGAATTTTCTTCATCCGGTATTTCAACCTGTGATCTGTTCCTTTGTGTACAACTTGTAAACAGAATAAAGTTAATTAATAAAATGATGGATACAAGGGAGTTAAAATAATATGTATAATTTCTTTTCATTGATTTGTATGGTTAAAGCCCTTCAATTTTTATTTTAATCACACTCTAAAAATAATAAATAATATTGTTTTATTAAAAGGTCGTATCTACTACGGAGTTCATTTAATTTTGGAATTGAGTTCATGTTTAATGCCATCCATATGAATGATGCGGGCTTTAACCGATCCTACCAGAATTGGGGAATTAATTTTTAGAGGGATACGGTTCTGATCATCGCTAATCCACACTTCCATA
>JAUWBB010000027.1 GCA_030605195.1 Bacteroidota bacterium | reverse complement strand
ATTCTGATGCTTATGATGCAGATATCAAAAAACAATTTAAAAATAAAATAGGAATAGTTAAATAAGAATCTCGTGAATCAATTCATTTCATAAGAATGATTGTAGTGGCTGTTCCTGATTTAAAAGAAGAAGGACAACCATTAAGGCAGGAAGCTAAAGAACTAAATTTAATTTTCAACTCTATTTTTCGAAAAGTGAAATAAAAATAATTAATCTAATTAACCAATTTCTATCCGCCCAGGCGGATGACCTGAAAAATCAGAGATTTGAAATCCACACGGACTCCCTTTGGACATTGAGATTTTAGAAATTGGGATTTGATTAGGTTAATTAGAGCAATTAGGTCAATTAGTAATTTAAAACAGATTAGGTTAATTAGAGCAATTATGCCATAGGCATCCCTTTGGGAGAAATTTTAATTATAACAATCTATGAGAACAATCTGTCTCTATTTTCAGGTTCATCAACCTTTCAGGTTCAGACGATACCGGTTTTTCGATATAGGAAATGATCACTATTATTATGATGATTATTCCAATGAATCGATCATCAATAAAGTCGCTGAAAAATGTTATTTGCCGGCTAACAACATACTTCTCGACTTGATCCGGAAGCATGGGAATAGTTTTAAGATCGCTTTTTCTATTTCCGGCATTGCAATTGATCAGTTCGAGTTGTATACTCCTCATGTCCTTCAATCATTTCAAAAACTGGCAGAAACCGGTTCGGTTGAATTTCTTGCAGAGACTAATGCGCATTCACTGGTGGCATTAAAAGATAAAAATGAATTTCTTAAGCAGGTAAGGACTCATGAAGAGAAAGTCGAAAAATATTTCGGCCAAAATCCCAGGGTCTTCAGGAATACCGAATTGGTATATTCAGATGAAATGGGAGCCATGGTTGCTGAGATGGGATATAAAGCCATGCTTACCGAAGGCGCCAAGCATGTTTTAGGATGGAAGAGTCCGAATTATTTATATTGTAATGCAATTAATCCGAATTTGAAAGTTTTACTTAAGAATTTTAAGCTTAGCGATGATATCGCCTTTCGCTTTTCAAACAAAGGTTGGAACGAATGGCCTTTAACAGTAGAAAAATATACCGGTTGGCTGAATAACATAGACCGGAAAGAAGAGGTGGTTAATCTGTTTATGGACTATGAAACATTTGGAGAACATCAATGGGCCGAGACAGGGATCTTTGAATTCCTGAAGGCTTTTCCGGGTTCAGTATTATCCAATTCTGATTTTTCATTCAGTACTCCTTCTGAAGTTGTAAATAAATTACACCCGGTTTCGGCTGTTCATGTTCCTCATCCTATTTCCTGGGCAGATGAAGAAAGAGATTTAACGGCCTGGCTTGGAAATGAACTTCAGGAAGAAGCATTCAATAAGCTATATGATCTGTCAGAAAAGATCAGTAAATGTAAGGACGAAACTATCTTGAAAGACTGGAATTATTTACAAACCAGCGATCATTTTTATTATATGTGTACGAAATTCTTTTCCGATGGAGATGTACATGCATATTTTAATCCATACGAATCGCCTTATGATGCATTCATAAATTACATGAATGTTCTCAGTGATTTTGAAATCCGTGTTAATACTGCCGTTCCTCGAACCGATAAAGATCAGGAAATAGCCAATTTAGCAAAAGTGATTTCTGATAAAGAGAAGTTGATCGAAAAATATACTGCCGAAATTGAAAAACTTAAAAAGCTAAAAACCGTTTCGGGTAAAGCAAGATCTAAATCGGGAACACAAAAAAGAAAAAGTCCTGGAAAGGCCCCTTCCAAAAAAGCATCAACTTCAGCCCGGGGAAAAACCGGTGGTGGGAAATAATCGAAAAAAGTTTTAGTCCATAGCAATATTATATATTTTACCCATAAAATTTAAGGAACTAAAAGGTTCGTATTATTTAACCTGAATTATGCACAAACTTTTGTTAATTAACCGATCAGTAGCCCCGCCTTTCAAGGCGGGGATTGGAAAACAACCGACTTCCCACTCCTCAAAATTTGGGAAATTTTATTTTTTAGTTTATAAAATTTCCCAAATTTTGAGGAGGGATAAATGGGCTATAATCTTTCCCCGCCCTGAAGGACGGGGCTATTGATACTCTTTTAATCATAAGTTTATGAACTTAGCGAAGCGATCTCACGTAAGTAATTAATCAGGTTAAATGAACTAAAGAAAATTTTGAAAAAGATTAATTAATGAATTCGGACGAAATTATTGAAAAACCTCACTTATTGTTTGAGGTAAGCTGGGAAGTCTGCAATAAGGTTGGCGGTATCCATACGGTTATATCGACCAAAGCCTCAACATTAGTAGAGGAGTTCAGGAACAAGTATATATTGATAGGACCGGATGTTTGGAGAGATGAGAGAGAAAACCCCGAGTTTATTCCCGATCCGGATCTTTTAAAAGACTGGAAAGAAAGGGCTGCAGCGGAAGGTTTATTGGTAAAGACAGGCAGGTGGAATATATCAGGAAAGCCGATAGTGATTTTAGTTGATTTCTACAATTTCATCTCTCAAAAAGATGACATTTTTAAAATATTCTGGGAAAAATATAAGCTTGATTCCATATCCGGGCAGTGGGATTATATAGAGCCGGCATTGTTTGGATATGCCTCTGCCA
This sequence comes from Bacteroidota bacterium, assembly GCA_030605195.1. Taxonomy (GTDB): domain Bacteria; phylum Bacteroidota; class Bacteroidia; order Bacteroidales; family VadinHA17; genus CAZEWS01. The sequence continues at coordinate 12,214 of JAUWBB010000027.1, read as the reverse complement.
AAGTGATTGAGAGTTTCGTGAATTTCAACATGGGTTATTATGATAGGGTAGTAGCACAATTTCACGAGTGGATGACAGGAACCGGCGTTTTATATCTTCATGAAAATGCACCGGGTGTTGGAACGGTTTTTACTACCCATGCCACGGCACTTGGCCGCTCTATTGCCGGAAATAACAGGCCTTTGTACGGTAATTTACAAGCGTATAACCCCCGGCAGATTGCCAGGGAATTTAATATAATTTCAAAACACTCACTTGAAAAAATATCAGCACAAACCGCTGATGTATTTACAACCGTTAGTGAAATTACCTCGAAGGAATGCAATCATTTTTTAGGCAAAAACCCGGACATTGTCACGCCCAATGGATTTGAAGACAATTTTGTGCCGGTAGGAGATGAATATGAAAGAAAAAGGAAACAAGCCCGTGAAAAACTGATCCAGGTTGCCGGATCTGTTTTTGGCTATGAGGTTCCCGGTAATGCCCTGCTTGTAGCCATTAGTGGAAGATATGAATTTAAGAACAAAGGGATCGATCTGTTTATTGATTCCCTTGTAAAACTGAACCAATCAAATGATACAAAAAGAGAAATTCTGGCTTTTATTTTAATACCGGCAAATAATTACGGGCCAAGGGAGGAGGTTTTAAGAAATTTAAGCGAGACCGGCAAAAAAATTGATACCGGCGACCCATACCTGACTCATGGTTTGCATGATCCTGAATTCGATCCCGTTCTGTCGGGGATAAAGGGAGGTGGCCTGAAAAACAGGAAGGAAGATAAGGTAAGAGTTGTTTTTGTTCCTTCATATTTACAGGGCGATGATGGAATTTTCAACGAAACATATTATGACTTACTTATTGGTTTTGATCTTACCCTTTTCCCCTCTTATTACGAACCGTGGGGATATACTCCGCTAGAGAGTTTAGCTTTTTTTATTCCTACGGTTACAACTTCACTGACAGGCTTTGGCTCCTGGGTAAAAAATCATTTTTCTGAGCCGGGTAACGGCATCCTTGTTATCGACCGTACTGATGATAATGATGAATATGTGGTTGAATCTATCATAAATCATCTGAAACATTTTTCCGCTCTTTCATTGAAAGAAGAAAACGATGCAAGAAAAAAGGCGTTTGAGATTTCAAGAATTGCCTTATGGAACAACCTGATAGACTTTTATTTTAAGGCTTATCTGCTTGCTCTGGAAAAAGCAGGCAGCAGAATTGATACTTTTGAAATTTCTGCTGAAATGAAACCTGCTCCTGAAATAACGGAACACAGGGAAATTTCCAGTCCCGTTTGGAAAAAACTATATGTCGGATCAAAATTGCCCGGAGAATTAGAACCCCTAAACAAGTTGTCGAAAAATTTATGGTGGTCGTGGAATCCTGAAGCTGAAGATCTTTTTAAAGCCATTGATCCTGTTTTATGGGAGGAGTGTGCACATAATCCGGTCACTCTTCTCGAAAAAGTCGATTACAGAAAAATATTAGTGTTGGGAAAAGACGAAAGTTTTACCAACAAACTGGCTGACATTTATAAAAAATTTTGTGATTATTTGGACACAAAACCTCCTGAGAATCAGCCAAAAGTTGCCTATTTCAGCATGGAATACGGCTTACATGAAAGTTTAAGGATATTTTCCGGAGGGTTGGGAATTCTTGCAGGTGATTATTTAAAAGAAGCCAGTGATTCGAATTTTAGTATTACAGGAATTGGTTTATTATACCGGTATGGTTATTTCAAACAAATCTTATCTGTTAACGGCGAACAGCATGAAATTTATGATCCTGAACATTATTCAAAACTCCCACTGATACCTGTAAAGGATGAAAAAGGAATATGGAAAACTATAAGCATTGTTTTTCCTGGCAGGACGGTTACTGCAAGGATTTGGGAGGTTAAGGTTGGGAGGGTATCCCTTTATCTGCTGGATACTGATCATGAAGATAACCTGGAAAAGGATCGTTTTATTACCCATCATTTATACGGAGGTGATAAAGAAAACCGGTTGAAACAGGAATTGTTACTCGGTATTGGGGGTATAAGGGCATTGCGTGTTCTGGGTATTAATGCTGATCTGTTCCATAGCAATGAAGGACATTCAGCTTTTATCGGGCTTGAACGGTTGAGGATATTGATTTCTGAAAACAACCTTTCTTTCCAGGAGGCACTGGAGGTGGTCAGGGCATCCACTCTTTTCACAACCCATACTCCGGTACCTGCCGGTCATGATGTTTACGACGAAAATCTTTTACGAACCTATATCGCTCACTATCCGGAACGGCTAAAAATATCCTGGGATGAATTTATGGCTTTTGGAAGGAGTAATCCGGAGAACCGGAATGAGAAATTTAATATGAGTTACCTCGCTGCTAAATTGTCTCAGGAAATAAATGCAGTGAGTAAACTTCATGGAGAAGTGACACGGGAGATGTTTAGCAAGCTGTGGCCGGGATATTTACCGCGGGAGCTGCATATCGGCTATGTAACCAATGGAGTCCATTATTCCACCTGGGTTGCACGTGAATGGCTGGAACTATATCAGGAAATGCTCGGGAAATCAATCGTTCAGCATCAATCTGAAAAGGAATGCTGGGAGGAGATTCATAAATTCAAGGATGAAGTCATTTGGAAAACCAAACAGAATTTAAAAAGTCAATTGATCTCCTATGTAAAAGAGAGGTTCCGTTATAATTGGATAAGAAGACATGAAAACCCGAAACACATTGGTGAAATAACCAGGACCTTAAATGATAAAGCCCTGACAATCGGATTCGCGAGAAGATTTGCAACTTATAAACGGGCAAATTTGATATTTAAGGATGTCGAAAGGCTGACAAAAATTGTTAATAATCCCGATAAACCCGTGCAATTTCTGTTTGCCGGAAAGGCACATCCTAAGGATGGTGGTGGAAAAGGACTGATTAAAAAGGTTTTTGAACTATCAAAAAGACCGGAGTTCCTTGGAAAGATCCTGTTCCTTCAGAATTATGACATGGATTTAGCTAAAAAACTTGTACAAGGCGTGGATATTTGGTTGAATACTCCAACTCGTCCTATGGAAGCTTCGGGAACAAGCGGGGAAAAAGCCGTGATGAATGGCACCTTGCATTTCAGTGTTCTTGATGGCTGGTGGGTTGAAGGTTATGTCTCAAACGCCGGATGGGCAATTTCTGAAAAAAGAACATATGAAAATCAGGACTTTCAGGATGAACTGGATGCGGAAACCATTTATCATTTGCTGGAAAACGAAATCATTCCCGCGTTTTATGACCGGAATGAAAATGACATTCCAGTAAAATGGGTAGGGTTTATTAAAAATTCCATGGCTAAAATTGCGCCGAATTATACCATGAAAAGAATGTTTACGGATTACCGGGAGCAATTTTATAATAAGCTGTTCGATCGTACCCTGGTTATGAGGAAAAACCATTATGCCATGGCAAAAAGATTGGCTTCATGGAAGAAAAAAATCTGCCGGTCATGGAAGTATCTTGAAGTGATTTCTGTTGATCTTTCAGCGCCTGTCGAGAAGTCGTATAAAATAGGGGAAGAATATAATGGTACTATCGTAATTGATTTAAAAAATGTGCCGGCATCCCAAATCGGACTGGAATTGGTCGTTTCAAACAATAGTAAAAACGAATCTCCTGAAATTATCCATAAACAGGAATTTACACTGGAAAAAGTTGAGGAAGGCAAGGCTTACTTTAAAGCAAAAATTATTCCCACAAAACCGGGAAGTTTCACTTTTGGATTCAGATTGTTTCCCAAACATCCTGACCTGCCACACCAACAGGATATTGAATGTGTTAAGTGGATTTAATACTCGTCCGACGACTTCAGTTCGTCAGACGAGTATAAAAACCCCGTAGGATAATTATTCCAACGGGGTAAACCGGAAATTCTACCGAAGGCATGCCTTTGGCACAAAACACAAAACACAAATATTTTACCCCGTGAAATATTGTTTTGCATTAAATCTCCGATTTATTTCACGGGGCAGGTAAGTTCCAATTCCGAAATTCTGCCACAGGCATGCCTTCGGCAAAAACTCCAAACAAATGTTTGATAATTTGGTAATTGATTATTGTTTTTTATTTGTTATTTGTCTTTTGTTATTTGGGATTTTTTGTTAAAAGATTCAAGAAAGTTAAAAATAAGACACTAATGTACCCGTCTGGATTGTTTCCACTTCAAAACCAAAACTGTTCTGCCGGGTATATATAGTTTGAGAAAATATTGATTACCTGATTTTATAATACCTGGTTTAACAGGGTAATAAATCATTGTAGAATCGACCAGTCCCAAACCTCCGTATTTCATATCATCGCTGTTTAATACAATCCTGTATTTTCCCGGATCCACGGGAATTCCGTAATCAGCAAACGATTTGGTAGGATTAAAATTGAAAACGAAAAGCAATTCTTTCCGTTTGAAAGCAAGTACCTGATCGCCTTCATGTGCAGTGAGCTTATAGGGAAACGGTTCAGCATAACAATCTTCTTTCTTTATCAGACTCACCATATCCTTGTCAAAATCAGATAAATAATGATAGCGAAGAAGATTGTTGTCTGCCAGGCTCCATTGTCTTCGTGCATATTTATACGACCAGTTATTTCCTTCCCTGGGGAAATCAATCCATTCCGGATGACCAAACTCATTACCCATAAAGTTCAGATAACCCCCTCCCGCCGTTGCCAGGGTTATTAGCCGGATCATTTTATGAAGAGCCAACCCCCGGTTAATAACCAGGTTTTGGTCGTCTTTATTCATGTGGAAATACATTTCCTTATCCATCAGTCTGAAAATAATGGTTTTGTCACCAACAAGCGCCTGATCATGAGATTCAGCATAGGCAATGCTTTTCTCACCTGCCCGGCGGTTGGTTAATTCGTGATAGATCTGGCTGACATTCCATTGTTCATCCCGTAATTCTTTGATGATCTTTATCCAGAAATCAGGCGTTCCCATGGCAAGACGATAATCAAAACCAAGGCCGCCATCACTTATTTTATTCCCCAGACCCGGCATACCGCTCATCTCTTCGGCAATAGTGATAGCGTTGGGCCGGGATTGATGAATCAGTTTGTTGGCAAGGACAAAGTATGTAATGGCATCTTCGTCCTGGTTGCTGTCATAATAATCCTCATAGGACGTAAAATCTCTTGAAAGTCCGTGATCGAGATAGAGCATGCTGGTAACGCCATCGAAACGAAAACCGTCGAAATGATACTCGGCAAGCCAAAACTGACAATTAGAAAGTAAAAAATGAAGTACTTCGTTTTTACCATAGTCAAAACATAGAGAATCCCAGGCAATATGTTCACGGCGGTGACCATCATGAAAATATTGGTAAGGTGTTCCGTCGAATAAGGCTAAACCTTCAATCTCATTTTTAACAGCATGGGAGTGTACAATGTCCATGATAACTGCTATGCCATAACCATGTGCTTCGTCAATGAGGGATTTTAATTCTTCAGGTGTTCCGAAACGTGATGAGACTGCAAAAAGGTTGGAAACATGGTAACCAAAAGATCCGTAATACGGATGTTCCTGGATTGCCATTAGCTGTATGGCATTGTATCCGGCTTTTGCAACCCTGGGAAGAACATTTTTTCTGAACTCCTCAAAGCTGCCGGTTTTTTCTTCTTCCGTAGCCATACCAACATGAGCTTCGTAAATAAGGAGTGTGTTTTTGTCAGGTGTAAAATCCGGCTGTTTCCAAAGGTAGGGTTTATCGGGCGCCCAGACCTGCGCATTAAATATTTTTGTTACTTCATCTTGCACAACCCGTTTTGCATAAGAAGGGATCCTGTCACCCTTACCTCCTTCCCAATTTACGGATAGCCGGTATAAGTCTCCATGTTTTAAGGTGTTCTCAGGCAGGTTTATCTCCCGGTTTCCGTTTCCTGTATGAGACAACTTGTATTTCTCATTTTCTTTCCAGTTTGTGAATTCGCCTATTAGAAATATCTCTCTGGCATTCGGAGCCCATTCTCGGAAAACCCATTCATCATCAGTTTTATGAAGGCCAAAATACAGATGCCCTGTAGCGAAATCCTTTAATTTTTTATCACCGGCGAGTTCCTTTTCTTTTTCCTCTGCTTTTTCAATACGCCTTATGATTGTTTTTTCAAAAGGTTTTAACCAGGGATCGTTCTGTATGATTAGAGGAGTATCCATAAATAATTGTTGAAATGCTTAAAATTTGAAATGCCTAACCCAGATAAAGCGGAAGAACCAAAAAACAAGCATCAAATATCAAATAAAATCCAATGAACAAGCATCAAATTCCAAACCTTCATTTTTGTTATTTGAATTTTGAATTTGAAAATTATTTGTTTTTTGTTATTTGTAATTTGGGATTTTCTGCCAAATAATACAAGAAAATTAATAATAAGACACTAAAAGGTTAAATATAAAATGCCTTTAAGTTTAAAATTTACATGATGTCGGTTGTTTCCAACCGACATGAAATGTTATTTGTTGGGTTCATGGGTTAAGATACAAATTTAGCCTGACGTATTCATAAATATTATCTTTTTCAATATTTATGAATAGTACAGGTTAACCCCTGACGCTTTGGTCAGTGTGTGGCCGAAGCGTCATCACCTGACTGGGGAAAATCAATAGTTGAGGGAAGCTCAACTATTGATTATTCCTACGTCAGAAGAATAATTCACTTATTTTGTGAATTATTCAGGTTAGGTAAATAAAAAGAAAATAATAACTCGTCTGACGACTCAAGTCGTCCGACGAGTATTTCAATTAAAAAGACCTGCCAGAGTCCGCCCGCCTGTCCAAAGGACTCCTCCGGAGAATAACGTAGTCGGGCAGGAAGGACCTGGCAGCGTCTGTGTGTTGATAAATTAAAGCCGCTAAAACAAAACCTGTGAATACACTGAAATACGAATAACCGACTTAAGTTGCCTGTCCGCCTTCGCAGACGTTTATGTCCCGTCAGGGACTATAAGACAATAGGCAACTTTCCCTATTGTCGCTTTTCGATTTTAACCACCTTAATTAAATGAGGTTTGAAACTCATTAAGCCTGTTCACGGCAACCTGAATATGATATAATTTCATTAGTTCTTTTTTACGATGCGTCCAGTTTTGAATGTTCTCAAGTATGACTTCAGGTGTATATTCAGGGTTGGCTTTAAGTATAAAATCGACAGTTGCCAGTAATTCCAAGCTGTACGGAGTTTCAAAGCTATCAATTAATAAGCTGACATTATTAAGCTTTTGTTTCTGTTCCTCAGAAATATTCTGTTTAATGTAATCCAATACTTCTTTTTGTTTACTCATTTCGAGCTTAATTGTATTTGCAGGTGAATTATCTTCCTTTTTGTAATGAATGTAATAACCATTGAGGTATACTAATACCTTATTAAGGTTTGGTGCAAATGGACCATACCAACCTTTTTCATATCGTAAACGCAATTGTTCACCAAACCGCTGAAGAAAATATGCCAGTTTTTGAGAAACAAGCATATTTAAAGAATAATCTAAGGCTTTGTACTTGTAAAATAAATATAATAACATTGCCCGAGCATGGGTAAGTTTTGGTTGAACAGTTTTTACATCGGTTTTTGTTTCCATTGAAAAACCCGGTTCATAAACAATAACTTCACAGTCGGATAGTGATTGAAGTTTGTCTTGAATCAACGGTTTAACTATTTTCCAGTCTAATTTTCCGTTACCACTGCCCAGGGACGGAATAGCAACCGATTTTATTTTCAAAGCTCTTATTTGCATAGCCAGTTCATCGAGACCTGCTTCAACCCATTGTATTTTTGAAGGATAACGCCAATGTTTTTTTGTTGGAAAGTTAATTATGTATTTAGGCATTAATTTGCCTGTATTATATATTAAAAGCTGGCCTATATCAAAGCTTTTATCATCGCATGCTTTTTCATAAAATTTGAAATTATCGGGATAGGCTTTTTTAAAGGCCAAAGCCACACCTTTACCCATTATACCTACAGTATTCACCGAATTGACAATTGCCTCAGTATTTGCAGATAATATGTTACCTGTTGTATATTTAATCATAGATTAATAATAATATGCCGCATCAATTTCTGTACTAATGTAATCAATATCAGAATAAATACGTAATAAATTATTAACAAAATCGAGTGAGTTTTGATTATAAACTACTATTTTTTCAATTGCTCTTAGTGTTAATTCATTATTAACCAAAAATTCAGCCTGTTTTCGACGTTTTCTGTCTGTATCTTCCTCGGTGTCATACCATTGGTTGGTATATATCATATTCCAATCAAGTTCTTCAAAGCCATCCGGATTGTTGAACCAGCGTGTTATAGCAGCATAGCCATGTCCATCGGAAAACACATAGGTGCAACCTAATTCCTGAATTTTTGAAAAAGAAGTTACAAGATAAACTATTTCCTGCTGGGGCACACGTGTAACATTAAAACCATTTTTTATAGCATAAAGCATAACTGGACGGGGCCCAAGATAAAACGAAACATAATCACGAAACGAACCACCTGGTTCAATAGGAAGGGCACGGACACTGCGCAGTCTTATAAGTTCCGTTTCACCAATAGATGTGTAATTTGGTGACCTGCTTTTATGGTTTGGGCTGCATATTATTTGTGTGGAAAAAATGTGTTCAAGATTATCCCTGTGGGTAATTCGAAGAATTAATATGTTCGTAGGTATAGGCATAAACGCTAATTTACAATTTTTACATTATATTATAAAAAAAATAGGGTTAGCTTCCAATTTTCAAGGGTAAAACCTAAGGGTAAACCAAAGAAAATAAATATAAATAGGAAGCTGTCCCTATTTTCACAGGATTGCTCTCCGAATCCGGTAGGCTTTTCCTGTTTATGCATACGCAAGAGGAGCATTTAAATCCGGCATTTCATTATAGGTCTTTCCTTCAAGTTGTCTGCCTGCCTTTTTCTTGTTAAACCCACCCCATTGCTTAAAAAAGAATTTTATGTCAGCTTTATCACATTGATCCTTAATATCAAACACCCATTCTTTTTTTATCTGTCTTGCTTTCGGACCGGATTCACCACCTACAATCACCCAATCAATGTTGTGCAAATTCAAATCTTGTAAGGGACCGATTAAGGGTTCGAGTGAAAGGAACTTGATAAATGCGCCTGTGTTTCGCAGATAGTCAATGCGTTCAATGACCTTTTGGTTTTCGACCGATACACCCATCCAGATGTTAGGTGCCCAATTCAAAAGTGAGTTATATTGGGCTAAAATGTCAGCCCGTTTGGTTAAAACCTGAAAGGTGTGCATGTGATTTTCTTTCATGACTCGGAAAACTTCCCGAATGTAATCCAATGGAATATTTTTATGAAACAGGTCGCTCATTGAATTTACAAATACAATCCTGGACTTTTTCCAGGTGTAAGGGATAGTAAGAGTATCAGCATGAGGAGTAAGTTCGAAGCCGTTTTGGTATTTGGGCTGCCCCATTGCCTGTAAACGCCTCGACATGTTTTCTGCATAACAGAACCTGCAACCTTCTGATATTTTACTGCAACCTGTTGTCGGGTTCCAGGTCACTTCTGTCCATTCTATACTGCTTTTTGCCATTCATTTCTGTTTTTTCTCAATTATCTGTGAAGCTATTTTCATTGCGTTATTGTTATTACTGGCAAAGTGTAAGTGAAATATAGGCACATTTTTTGAGTTTCTCAATATTAACGGCTTTGAAGTTACATTTTTCCAGACAGTCTTAAGCTGATTTTTATATAATTCAGCAACTCTTTCTATCGGGTTAGCCAGTTTTTCAATTCTGCTGACTTTTCCAAAAAGGGTATCGTTACTTTTATCTGCATAGAAAAAACCGTGAAGATCATCATAGTCCAATCCAAAAAATCTTTCCAGTTTCGCTTTATTCTTCACTTTGCCGGTTTTGGGCAGCAAACGGTTTACCGCGACACCGGAAGGTATTAGAATCCAAATGTCGGAACGAGTACCTTTCATCGAGGCAATGGATTCCCAATTTATCTGTATTCCAAATGGATCAACAAAAAGAAGGGCAGCGAATTTCTTGGTTTTCGACTTCGTGTGGCAAGAATATAGGTATTATAATGCAATCCAAAACCAGTAAAATCCTTCCGGGGTTTCATCAACTTATTAACCATTTTTCAGGTGGGTCAATTTAACCGGAATGAGTGGGTCAGTTTAAACCGGAATGGGTGGGTCAGTTTGGCCGGAATTTACAATCATTCTCTGCGTTGGTATTTCAGGCTCTTTTGCAGGTTTGGGTATTGGTTCGGCTTGCTCCATCTGCAAATGTGCCTGGAATCAGGATTAGCTTTTCATCTTCTCTTCAGTCGCAATTTTTTTTAGTTTCTTTTCTGTTTTCTCATAGTCACCTAAATAGGCTGTCATTAGACTTTTCCAAAGTTTTCCATGATTAGGCACATTAAAATGCAACAACTCATGTACTATTACATATTCTCCTAATTCTTTGTCTAAGACCAAAAGCTGTTTATTGAAATTGAGGTTGCCATCAGTTGAACAAGAAGCCCACTTGTTTTTCATTGGGCGTAAGGCTAATGTTTTGGCCTGAATATCCATCTTTCCGGCAATTTCTCTGACCTTCTCCTTAAATTCAATTTTATCTCTCCATTTAGTCATAATTACAGATTGTAAGCAATAAATAAATGGTTAAACAATTCCTCAACGATAGAAGCGGCTTTATCAATATCATCATCTTCCACAAGAATGGCGTAGTAAACTCCTCTGCGTAATTCACGCAATTCCTTTTCACTGGTTTTCCAGTTCGGATTATTAACGAACTCTTCTTTGATTTGCTTTGTAGTTTCTTCAGATTTTGGTAATCCTTTATCAAGCAATGTACGGTAAATAAAGAAAGTCAAACCATCAAATCCTTTTTCGGCTTGTTCTTTTTTACGTTTTACATCATCTTCATAAATCTTTCTGATTTCAACCAACGCTTCCCGCGTGCTTAGCTGTCTGTCTTCATACCGTTCTTCAATTGCTTCAGCTCTTTCTCGCAAACCAATCAGGAAAGGATCTTCTGAATTTTCTTCCGCTATTTTCTCAATGCTCTTTACCAGATTAATGACCTTTGTATTCTCATTCTTGTTTTTACTTTTGATATACTCTATTGATTTTTCATTAATCTCAAAATATTCATTATCAAAAGTTGGATAAGTTCCGGCTACTTTACTTTGGATTAGTTCATTGGTCTTTCGCTGAAACTCCCTGTCAACCTGTAATCTCTTTCCATAAGCATTTCGAACAACTTTGTAAATAGCTGATAATGTAGTGTAGTCGTCAATATATGGTCGTAAGAACTTGTCAGGCGAAATAATTTCGTAGAGCATTTCAATCTCTTTGTACAACTTGAAGAACTCTTTACGCTCAGATTTATCTCTGAAATGGGCAATAAGGTTATCGGTGTCTTTATCATTAAAACCTTGTGTAATAAGTTTCAGGTAAGGTGGAACATTTTCCTCCATTTTCGCCTTAAACAAATGCTTGAGTAAAGCAATATCTTTTACAATAGCATTGATTTCTTCACTGTCAAATGCCAGCGCTTTTTCAAGATTTTCGAAGATACCGACAAAGTCCAAAACGAAACCGTGAGGCTTTACCATATCTTTTTGCTCATTCTCGTATGGTCGATTAACCCTTGCAATGGCTTGAAGCAAGGTATGGTCGCGCATAGGTTTGTCCAGATACATGGCATAAAGAATGGGGGCATCAAAACCTGTAAGGAGTTTTTCGGTAACAATCAGGATTTTGGGTTGTTCTTCTAACTTGGTGAAGTTCTTCCGTATCTCTTTTTCCTTCCTCGCGTCAATGTGATATTCCTTGAGTTCTTCCGTGTCGTTGTTGTTTCCTGTATAAACAACCTCTGAATATTCCGGAGGCAGGAACTTGTCCAACGCCTTTTTGTACATGGCACAAGCCTGACGGTCAACACCAACTAAAAAGGCTTTATAATTCATTGGCTCAACATTCTCTTTGTAATGCTGTGCTACATATTCAGCTACTTTCCCGACTCTCTCTTTACCTTTCAGGAAGTTTCGGGTATTGACTGCCCGTTCCAGAATTTTGTTCAGTTCCTCAATGTCATTTACACCATAGGCTTCAGCCAGGTCTAAAAATTCTTTTTCCAGAATTTCTTTTGGTACAAGCAAATCGTTTGGGGCCATACCATAGAAAAGCGGAAGGGTAG
>JAUWBB010000332.1 GCA_030605195.1 Bacteroidota bacterium | reverse complement strand
ATGTAAACAAATCCATATGTTTTGGGCCATTACAAATGGGGGAAAAAAGCTAAATATTTATTTCCTTGTTCAAAGATTAACTCGTCAGACTACAGTTCGTCCGACGAGTTAATAATAAATATAATGACGAACCGGAGCTTCGTCCTACTTTTCGCCTCTCTGCCCTTAAACTTTTATCTTTGTCCACTATGAAATGCTGCTTTGCAGCAGTGAGGCAGGCTTCAGTTCATCGGACGAGTTTTTTTTTAATAATCTTTGAGATAGGTAAAATTATCTTTTAACTTTGATCATTAACCGATTATTTAAAAAAGGAGAGTAAAATTATGGAAAGAAGAAATTTCTTTAAGTATCTTGTCGGGGGTACCGCTCTTACGCTGTATTCCCTGAATAAAGCGAATGCTGCTATTTATCAAAGTATTGCCGGTCTGAACCGGGATTATTTTCAGGATGAAAGTCCTGATGGGCCTTACTGGGAAGCCATTGCCAAACATTTTATTTTCCAGGATGACTTCATCATGATGAACAACGGGACAGTGGGTCCGATGCCAAAACCTGTATTCAACACCCTTACAAAATACTTCAGAATACAGGCTACAAATCCCTATGATTTCTATAATTTTCTACCACGAAAAAGAGAGGAGATCCGGGGAAGACTTGCCAAATTCATTAATGCCTCTCCTGATGAAATTGTAATCAACAGGAACACCACAGAGGGGATGAATCTGTTTGCAAACGGACTGGATATGAAGGAAGGCGATGAGGTAATTATCTCATCCCATGAACATCCGGCTGGGATACACCCGTGGAAATTAAAAGAAAAGAGGTATGGTATCAAGGTTAAGGAAGTTCCGTTAGGCGCTCCTCCCAAGAATGTTGATGAGGTGATCAAGGCATTTAAAAATGCAATAACTCCCCGAACCAGGGTTTTTAGTGTGAGCCATACGGTTTATCTCACCGGACTTATTTTTCCTGTTAAAGAATTGAGTGAAATCGCCCATGAAAACAATATCCTGATTATTGCCGACTCAGCGCACGGAATGGGAATGCTGAACATCGATGTTCAACAATTAGGTGTTGATGCTTTCGCATCCAGTCCGTATAAGTGGCTTGGCGCTCCAACCGGATGTGGTGTTTTATACGTGAAAAAGGAAATTCAGGATCGATTATGGCCTTGCATTGCCAATTCGGGTTGGGATACGCATGAAAATGCCAGAAAATTTGAAACCCTTGGACAGAGAGCGGAAGCGCTCACTTTTGCTTTGGGAGAAGCTGTTGATTTTCAAAACAGAATAGGTAAAGAACGTATCGAAAGAAGAATAAAATCATTAGCCGGTTATCTGAAAAAGGAATTAAAAGGTATTCCAAAAGTCAGACTTCACACATCCACAGATCCATATCTGAGCGGCGGACTGACAGCATTTTCAATTGAAGGGGTAAAACCTGAAAGAATTGTAAACTATCTCAGGGAAAAATATAATATTGTTATCAGGACCATTGGTCGTGACCGGGATAATACCAGGGGTGTTAGGGTTTCAACTCATATTTACATTTCACGGAAACATATTGATATGGTTCTTGAGGGGGTAAATTATTTGGTAAGGAATAGTTAATAGTAGTTTATTCTTGAAATAACATATCAATTAAATAAATTTCTAATTACTCTAATTTCTAATTGACCTAAATAATACCCAAATTCCCAATAACCCAATTGGTACTTGGTTTTTGGAATTTATTTATAAATTAGGTTAATTAGTGTCTTAATTCTAATATTCGTGTATTTTTTGGCAGAAAATCACAAAATACAAATCACAAAAATCAAATAAATATCAATATTTAATCTCCAAATTCCAAACTTAAAAGAATGATTTTAAAATTTTGAATATTGTATTTTTGAATTTGAAATTTATTTGTTATTTGAGTTTTGATTAATTGGAATTTCCGGTTTATCCGGGTTAGGTTAATTAAATTTCTGTTTAATGTTTATTTTTTGTCATATTAATTAAGAAACGCTCTAATAGTATATTAATGTGAGTTTCGATATAATATTCTTTAACTTAATGTCAGGTGGAAACACCTGACAACATGTAAACAAATCCGTCGGACGTCTTTGAGCCGGCGGACGGGTTTGTTAGGATTCGTCTGACGAATTAACTGAAAATGAAAATACTTTATCAAATAACTTTGTCTTCTTAATATAGTCTTTATCCTTAAAAACGTTAGCACCTTCCCTCCTTATTTCAACAAAGCCAAATGGCTCCAAAAACCTTGAAAAGGTCCGTAAGATATAGCAATCCCTGAAATAGTCTTTTTTCTTATACCAAATGCCCTCATCAAATTCATCTTCTAAAAACGGAAATGCTTTTATGTATTTCTCCGAGTAGAAACCTGCTTCTTTTTCGGTTTCACCAAATTTTTGTACCAGGTAAAGTGAATATCCAAATCCTGGCTGTATAGAATCTAAACCTTCATGGTACAAGTCATTATAAGCCCAGTTAAAATCCTGGACATATGTCTCGAGTAAAAGATGAAACAGTTGTGTTCTCTTTTCTATATCCACCAGTTTTTCTCCCTTTTTGGTCAGGGAAATCCTGTTAAATTTTTTTTTCGTTAACCCTGCCATGTCACATACCAGCCTGATATTATGAAGGGACATGAAATCTTTTTCACTTATAATCTTCCGAATACCTCTTTCCGGATAATCATCTTTAATTGTTTTCATTTCGTAAAGCGCTCTACACAAGTTTCGGGGCAAATTACCCTTTATGGTCAGTTTCAGAGGTTGGTATTTAGAAATCTCATTGAGATAAATTTCCCCCAGTCGGAATAAAGGACTCCGGTCAAGATCAATATTGGCAATAGATGATTGTAAAATTATAGGAGACCCCTCTCCCAGCGTTTTGAGAATTATTTGAAAAAAATCATGAGGATTTAATCCTTCATAAGTGTTTTCCTGTTTTCCATTAGAAGAATCAAACATCTCAAACGTTAGTTTCGCTAAAACCTTATCTAACTTTTTTCCTTGAAGGAGATCCAAGGCCCTTTCTGTTACCGGGTATTCCATATAATTGAATTTACGTAAGATCTTGTAATAATGATCTGCTATATGTATTTCATCCCTGGCAGTAAAATACCTGCACATAACTGAATAAAAACCTATAACCTCCCCGATATGAAATTTTTCTCTTTCAGGTAATTGCTGATTTAATTCAAATTTATTGTCAAACACTTCAGGAATTTCATCTATTTTATCCTTATCCAGAAGATAATCGGCATAATTGCATTTGGCGAACAGATAATCAGGAAATTTTTTATAACAAGAAAGAACCATCTTCTTGGAAGCCGGCATATTATCGGCTTGAAGATAAGCGTTTGCCAGGTAATTATAATATACCGGATTATCAGGATATTGTTTGACTAAATCCTTTAATACCGGAATTGCCTTTTTAGGGGCTTCTGACGTCATGTAATACATCTTTTCAATTTTTCCCTTTTCCTCTTTGGATGTATAATAGTGATGTTCATCAATTGGCTCAAAGGTAATTTGATCTTCAATAACCGACGGCTCTTCAGGAATAAAATGATTGGATGATTCTTCCTTTCCAAAATGGTATTCATAAAGATAATCTGTAACTATAAGGCGATTTTCACCGGAAAGATATTTTTCCCCATTAAAAAATTCTTTCCAATCTTTATCGGTCCAGTCATTCAGATCATCATTATCCATAAC
>JAUWBB010000177.1 GCA_030605195.1 Bacteroidota bacterium | reverse complement strand
CGTGAAGGAATACGCACCGTACATTATACCATATTCCGCATTCGTCATACCGACTTCAGCCTGAAGGGTGGTTTTAATGGAAGAATATACATCGTAGAAATAATAACTCGCGAACATCATCATGCTAAACAGAACCAATACTGTCCACCGGATTAATGCAGAGTCTTTTAATGTTTTAGTGATTTCAGTCATAAATTGTTAATAATCAAATAAAAGTAGTTGAGCCCAATATAATTCTGCAAAAATGCTTCTGGCACCAAATTCCAACATTCCAAAATTCCATTTATTCCATAACTCATTATTTTTTTCGTTTAGTTTATCTGATTAGTTACACTTATTTATTTTAGCAGAAAGTGTTAAAAATAGAATAATTTTATTGTTTTACAAACAATTAAACATGAATATATTATACAATCTCTACGCTTTCCATGTTCCTCATCATTTGTGAAAATCTGATCCTTTTTGTAATTTTATTACCCCATTAAACTAATCCATTCATTCCGGCTTTTTTATTAAACTACTGAAATGAAAACAATAGACCTTTCAAGATACGCACATGACAGGCATAAAGAAAAAGAACGAGGGAAAGCTTCACCCGGTCCGGTCATTACCTTATCCAGGGAATTTGGTTGTCCGGCTAAAATTCTTGCAAGCGAGTTCGTAGAAACCCTCAACAAAAGGATAACAAAAAATAAATGGGGATGGGTCAGCAAAGAGATATTGGAAAAGGCAGCCAAAGAATTAGATGTAAAACCATCTGAAAGAACATAGCTACGCTATTTAATTATATATATCCAGGCATACAGTTCAACCGTATCCCTGAAATGTTCCAGGTCGATAATTGCTTTCTGAAAATTTTCAAATTTCCTTGCTGAAACAAGGTTGAAATCATTTTCCGAGAATAAGATCTCCGTTGCATAACCCATTTTTGAATAATATTCAGAATAAAGATCAGCATATTCAGGGGTTTTAAAACTTCCAACAATGATATGATATTTAAACCTTGAAAGCCATTCCATCTCCTCCTGCTCAATCCTTTGGAGTGAATCAAGCCTGGCCCGCTCCCTTGCCTGCATTAGTTCAATTTGCAGCCTGATTGAATCAGCTATACGGATGCTGTCCTGTTTCAGATAAAAAGCCTCAAGCGTATCAACCTTTTTACCAAACCAGCCTTTATCTTCAATAAACTTACATGAATTTGCAAAAAACAGCATCAAAATAAACAGGATAAATAAATGTTTCATTTTTGTTAATTAAAATTACTGATTGTTATTTAATTATTTGAAACAAAAGTAATTATTATAATCTTAAAGACCAATAGATTTAATCTGTTAATAAATTATATTTGTTAACGACTAAGACAAACAAGTTTCTGGAAAACTGGAGAATTGTACCAAAGGTGCTCCTTCGGAGGAAGGCTGGAATGTTGTACCATAGGCATTCTTACAGAAGAATACTGGAATGTAGGCACTTTTTTAGGAGTAGCCACTAACTTGCCTGCAGACAGGAATGGGAAAAGTATAGAAGTAAGGCATTTTAAAGGATATTTTTCCCGTTCCGGCCCATAGAATGATTTCTCGCTGATGAGTGATAGCAGTTAGATTGGTAATTCCTGTGTCTGTATTAATAACCCCGACAGGGCTGCGAACCCTGTCGGGGTTAAGCGGGATTAAGGCGATTGTGAATTTTACTCGTCCCACAGGTGGCATAGCCGATCAGGAATGAACTGCTGCTTTCTTCCAAAAGAATGCCTTTGGCAGGCGCAATTATCCGTACGCTAAATCAGGGATTTCATTATTCCTATTCTTCCATTATTCCAGTATTCCATTCTTCCATTGTCTTTTTGTTTTAATTTTTGTATCTTAGAAAATGATAAACTAAAACCTCATCGCGTTATGAAAACAATTATTCGCTTTTTTGAAGACAGTGTTGAAAAATTCGGAAACAATATCTATATGTGGGAAAAACGGAATGGGAAATACGAAGGAACAACGTATAACGAAATAAAAGAAGCGGCTCATCAGGTTGGCGCCGGATTACTTCGGCTTGGAATAAAAAAAGGGGACCGGATTGCCTTGCTTTCCGAAGGCAGAAATGACTGGATCATAAGTGAGCTTGGAATCCTTTATGCCGGAGGAATAACCGTACCCTTATCGGTTAAATTAGGTGATCCTTTGGATGTTAAATTTCGTTTGGAACACTCAGGCTCCAGAATGGTGATCGTCTCAAAAGGACAGGTTTGGAAGATAAAAGAAATAAAATCTGAACTTAACGAGTTGGAAAAAGTAATTCTTCAGGATGCCGAAAATGAGTATGAGAAAGATGAAATTTTTATGGGTGAGGTTAGAAAGACGGGTGCTGAAATGCTGCAGACAAACAGGGAGGAATTTAATAAAACATGGCAATCCATACAGGAGAATGATTATGCAAACATTTGCTATACCTCCGGAACAACGGCTGATCCCAAAGGAATTATTTTAACCCATTTGAATTATGTAACCAATGTTGAACAAGCATACACTCTTATGGATATACCACCAAGTTACAAGACACTGTTAATTTTACCCTGGGATCATTCTTTTGCACACACTGCCGGTTTGTATAGTTTTATGGGTAAAGGAGCAAGCATTGCCTCAATTCAGGTTGGTACAACCCCGATGGAAACCCTTAAAAATATACCCCAAAACATAAAGGAGATCAAGCCAAGTTTATTATTAAGCGTTCCTGCCCTGGCAAAAAATTTCAGGAAGAATATTGAAAAGGGAATCCGTGAAAAAGGACCGGTAGTTGAGAAACTTTTCAACATGGCTATGAAACTGGCATATAATTATAACAGGGAAGGATATAACAAAGGAAAGGGTATGCAAATCTTTAAAAAGCCAATTTATGCTTTGTTTGATAAAATATTATTTAAAAAAGTACGTGAAGGATTTGGGGGGGAAATTGATTTCTTTATTGGCGGAGGCGCCTTGTTGGATATAGAATTACAACGTTTCTTCTATGCTATCGGAATGCCCATGTTCCAGGGATATGGTCTGTCTGAAGCAGCTCCAATCATATCCTCCAACGCGATGAAAAAACACAAACTGGGATCATCTGGCTTTCTTGTTGAAAACCTGGAATTAAAAATTTGTGATGAGAATGGGAATAAGCTTGCTACCGGTGAAAAAGGCGAAATTGTTGTTAAAGGCAACAACGTAATGGCAGGGTACTGGAAGAATGAGGAAGCAACGAATAATACCCTGAAAAAGGGATGGTTATACACCGGTGATATGGGTTATATGGATGATGATGGATTTCTGTATGTACTTGGAAGGTATAAAAGTCTTTTAATCTCAGACGATGGCGAAAAGTATAGTCCGGAAGGAATTGAAGAAGCAATCACCGAACAATCTACATTTATTGATCAGTGTATTCTATATAACAATCAAAAACCTTATACCGTAGTATTAATTGTCCCCAATATGGAATCCTTGAACCGGTTTTTAAAAGAAATTAATCTATCCGGCAGTACAAAAGAGGGACAAGTCGCTGCTTTAAAAAAACTGGAATCTGAAATGAACAAATACAAAACCGGGGGGAAATACGAAAATATGTTCCCGCAACGTTGGCTGCCGCCTGCTGTTGGAGTCCTTGAAGAAGCATTTACTGAAGAAAATCAGTTACTTAATTCCACTTTAAAAATGGTGCGTGGTAAAATTGTTGAAAAATACAAGGATCTTCTTGACTTTTTATATACCCCTGAAGCAAAAGATATTACGAACGAAAAGAATATTCAAGCTATTTATATAAAATAGCGCCTGCCAGCACCCCGGTATGATTTCCGTTTTTAACGGTTACTTTACCATTAACAATCACATATTCAATCCCTGAAGGAAATTGATGCGGGTCTATAAAGGTTGCATTATCTATAACTGTTCCCGGGTTAAACACAACAATATCCGCATAGTAATCTTTGGCAATAAGCCCGCGCTTATGTAAACCTAGTTTTGTCGCCGGCATCGAAGTCATTTTTTGTATCGCGACAGGCAAATCAAATAATTTTTCTTCCCTGGAATATTTGCCGAGAACCCTGGGAAATGTCCCGTAATACCGTGGGTGAGGTTTCCCTTCTGCAAGCTTTCCATATGGAGCCACCGCAGTTCCATCAGAGCCGATCATAACTAAAGAAGATGAAAGCACTTTTTTTAAATTGTTTTCATCCATGGCATATCCTATTATCTGTACACGGTTTTTCTCTTCGAGTAAAATATTTCGAATAAATTCAAACGGTGTTGTACCTGCCTCAACTGCACAGGCATAAATTGTTTTTCCCTCTAATCTTTTATTTTTTTCTGTAAAACAAGAGCTGATCATCACCCGGTCCCATCCTCCAATACTTTGGCCACGGTTTTCAACATATTCTTTTATCTTTGGTATCAAGGTATTATCATTAAAGCGAGCTAGTATTTCCTCTCTACTCCCCTGTCGGAACCATAATGGTAAAAATATAGTAAGTCCTGTACCGTAAGCGATATATGGGTAACGATCAGCTTTAACCGGCATGCCCGACTCAGCAGCAGTGTGAATCATTTCCAGTATATGGTCAACTTTGTTCCAATTGGATTTATTGCATGCTTTCAGATGTGAAATCTGTAAGGAAACATCCGTTTCTTTACAAATTTGCAAAGCTTCCCGGATGGCTTCTTCAACGTGATCATCTTCACTACGTATATGTGTAGCATAAATACCTCCGTTTTTTGCAACCACTTTGTTCAACTCGATTAGTTCTGCAGTGGAGGCATAACTTCCGGGAGCATATTCAAGGCCGGTAGACAGGCCAAAGCTGCCATCTGCCATGGATCGTTCTAAAACATTCTTCATTTTCTTCAATTGTTCCTGGGTCGCCTGAACATCATTTTTACCGATCACATAGCTACGTAAATTTCCATGCCCGGTAAAAGTCGCATAATTAATTGAAATTTTCTGGTCCTCGAGTTTTCTCAAAAAACCGTTGATATCTCGCCAATTAATATGAACTCCATATTGTTCAAAGGTGTTTGTATCCAATTCCTTGAAATCAGCTTCATTAAGAGGAAAGGGAGAATCGCCACAGTTACCCGATACTTCTGTGGTAACTCCCTGGCGTATTTTACTTTCCGCTTTGGAATTAACAATTAATTCCGTATCAGTATGAGTATGGATATCGATAAAGCCCGGAGAAACCACAAGGTTTTTGCCATCAATGAAAATATCAGCTGTCGCGTTCTTTAAATCATCGATGGCTGCTATTTTATTTCCAATTATGCCAATATCTTCTTTAAAGGCCTGGGTGCCTGACCCGTCAATAATTTCCCCGTTCATAATAATAATGCTAAATCGATTGTTAAACCGGCAACCGGCAAGTAATCCCAAAGTTCCCGCGGCAATCGTTTTATTAAATTCACGTCGGCTTATTTTTATTTTCATGATTTTCTCATTTTTTATAATGATTGTTATGCTTGCACTTAAAACATGCTGTTCCTTGTGCTATAAAGCTTTATTGAATAAATCTTGTAATCTGTTCACAATATCAGGTATTCCTTTTATTTCGCATAGTGGCGCTAATTGCTCTATAATATAAACCGTGTCAAGACTTTTACCTTGACGAAAGATTATTCCTTCAACATCTATCCAATCTTTAGCGCGATTGGCAAATGATTTTAATATAATAAGATCCTCTGCTGAACAGGTTATCAATGTACAATCCAGATGAAAAGAAAATGGTGTCGCAAGTTTGATCATTTGATCTTCAAATGGCAACCCTGAAAGAGAGATATCTATTGATACCCCATTTGAAGCATACAACAATAAGACTCTATTCGTTAATGCAAATTTTTCTGCATCAGTTATTCTGGATTTAAATTCTTCCAATAGAGCTTCAACATACATCTTTTCATTTCCAAATCCACATAATAAGCAAAGATCGATATCTTGAGTCATCCGTATTTCACCCCATCGAAGTACTGCTAATCCTCCTATAAAGCAAAATGGCCAATTTCTTTTTTCCAGGGTTTCTTGAAATTCTAAACCCGCTATAAATAGCGAATTTAAGGGTTCTGTTTTTTTACTATTAGTCATATATTTCGTCTATCTGTTTATCCCTTAATTTCATAAACATCTTCTGTTGCTCAATCAAGCCACTACTTAAACGTATCTTACGATGTTCAAATGCATATTGTAACATCTCATTAAGAAGCATCTGATTTTTACTGTAATAATCACTAGCTCTTAATTCTTTTATTTTTTCTCTATTCAAAGCAGAGCTTGCTTTTTCCCAGGTCTCTACCCATTTTTCTATTTGTTTTCTATTGTAATTATTCATTATATATTCCCAAATTTATTACTTTTTAATTTAGGACGATTTACGAATAACCTGCCGCGAGACTTATGTAATCAATACGTTAGATTACACACTAAACATCAAAGAAACCACCAAACACCAGATTCGCACCAGAGCAAGGCTGTCAGGTGCAGCCAATTGCTTGGCAAAGTAACCCCTTCGTATTGAATGTAGTACTTATATGAAT
>JAUWBB010000110.1 GCA_030605195.1 Bacteroidota bacterium | reverse complement strand
GTGGGATGGTCTTTAAGCAAATCATTAAAAGCATCTGATACAACCGTTCCGGTATGGATAATGGCGGTTCATAATCGCCCGATTACCCAGAAGTTAATATTTCATTCAGACAGATGGGTACAATATGCTTATAATGGATTTG
The DNA here is from genome assembly GCA_030605195.1 of Bacteroidota bacterium. GTDB lineage: Bacteria > Bacteroidota > Bacteroidia > Bacteroidales > VadinHA17 > CAZEWS01. The sequence goes on along the minus strand of JAUWBB010000110.1, from coordinate 8,628 downwards.
CAAGCTTACTGACCGGATATAAACTGGTAGAGTGAAGTATGAGCCGTAAAAGAGATTGCTGGGATAATGCAGTTACGGAGAGCTTTTTTAAAACTCTAAAGGTTGAATGTGTTTACCAGAACAAATATAAAACCAGAGAGCAGACAGCACTCTCAATATTTGAATATATTGAAACCTGGTATAACACTGGAAGAATTCACTCAACATTGAAAATATCAATGAAGGATTTTAATAAAAAAATTTCAAATCAAAAATTAATAACTTAACCTTTTGTCCAGTTTAATGTTGCAATTCCAAAATTATATTACATATAGTCAACAACTTATAAAAGCTTAACACATAAAATGCAGATTACTAACAATAAAAATATCACAAAATTTTAGTTTAATTATAAGATATGAAAGCCGTAAATATATATGCCTGTTTGCTAATGCTGTTTATAATCGGTTGTAAAAGCAATAATGAGGAAAAAACTGAAAAATTTCAAAAGCACCGCAATAAAATTATAAATGTTGAAGATAAGATTATTGATATAAAAACCGAGATCCTTTTCGGAAATTCTTTATTATATATTATTAATGACATTTTAATTGTTACTGAAGGTCCATCACACGGTGATAAAGGAATACATTTATTTGATAAAAACACATTTAAGTATATAACAAGCACAGCAATTATTGGAAAAGGACCCGGAGAAGTAACCAGACCTGGCAGAATTGGCTTTGATAATAAAAATAGGGTTTTATGGGTGTCAGACCATGGAAAAAAGGTTATGTGGAAATTCCCCTTAGATAGTATTTTGAATAATGAGATGTATAAACCCACAGAAAATTTAGATTTATACGACGATTTATTTATAGAAAGATTCGGTTTTTTAAACGATAGCATTGCTTTAGGTAAAGCAGTACGTGTACTCAGTAATCATTCTTACGAAATGGTTATGACAAAACTTAAACTTAATACTAACGTAACAGAAGTGTATGGTTATGAGCATCCTGAAGCTGTTGGGAGAAAATCAAATTCGCAATTTAAGCTATCAGTGGAAAATAACTTGTATGTAAATTGTTATTATTATTGTGACTTAATGACCATCTGTGATTTAGACGGAAACCTTAAATATAATGTTTACGGGCCAGGATGGTTAAAGAATAAGGATAATAGAAAGTCGTATTTTGCGGCCGTATGTTTAACTAACAACAATATTATTGCAGCTTATATTGGAGATGTAGGTATAATCTTTGATGAATTTAAAAGGCCCCGGGGCAACCTCCCTTCAAAATTTTTAGTTTTTGATATGGATGGGAATTATAAAGTAACAATTGAGACAGGGTATAAATTTCTCTACTTTTGTGTGGATGAAGAGAATAAAAGAGTTATCGCCTATTTTGATGGTAGAGAAAATCCATTGGGGTATTTTAATTTAAATTTTGATTAACTATGAAAAAAAGTGTTATATATCACCCATTCGTTCTTTTTATAATAATATTTTTAACATCATGTAAAAATCAGCATGAGAACAAAAATAGTACCATTGCCTCAGATACCTTATTAACCAAAACAATATTTTTTCCTAATAGTCTTTTAAAACTTGATGGCAATCAATTTCAGAAAATAGATTCATTTATATTTGAAATTGAAGATAAGACAAAAATAATATCAATAGTTGATGGTAATTGTGTGAAATGCATTATTAATCAGTTAAATGCAATCGACAGTATTTTTAATAGTATTTTGCATGATGATGATAATTTATTAATTTTTATATTAAATGTTAATAAAGAGGATTCAGCTTTTTTTATGCGCAACTTGCGACCTGAAATTAAAGCTACCGGGGTTATTTTGTGGGACAGTAATTATAATTTTGAGCGACAAAACCATCTTTTTACTCCCAACATGAATTTGCGAACCTTTATGATAAATAATGAGAATAAGATTATTCAATATGGTAATCCTATTATGAATCCTGATGTTATTTTTGAATACCAGGAAAAGCTGGAAATGAATATTTCAAAGTAGGTATCAAAACTGGAAAAATAGGGAAAGATAAGGGAAATAGCACCTGGGCTATATTCGTCTAACTTAAATGACAGCCCTGAGAATATAGCAAGAAGAAATTTATTTTCCAATTTAAGTAATTTGAGAACAAATCTATCAAAATCGTAAATCAGAATTATTTTATTAATGGAAATTATTCAAAAAAATATAAATTTACAAATGATTATTACTCAGGTAAAATTTTAAAAGAAATCGAAGAAGATTTAGGGAAAATATTTTTTAGAGTAAGAAATGATGTTATTATAAATATTCTTAGAATTGATCATGTAGATATCCAAAATAATACAATCTTTATGGAAAACGGGCAGCAGTTTATTATGAAGCCTATTTCGAGGAAATATATAAGAACCATTTAGATTTTAATCATCCTTAGTTATTGATCCTAAATATATACTTCAAAGTAATTTCCCAAAATTTAAAGAAATGCAAACTTTTTTGCTCATTATCTCACATATAAAAATTATTGGTAATCCAATAACGAATGAGAGCGTTAGTAACCTTTATAAAGAAAGGTTAGTAAGCATTTCAAATTGATCTTTAATATTTTCCGATTAAAATCTCCAAAATAGCTATCTTTATTGACATTGCTTTAAATGGTTGACCCAATTTAATATGAGAAATACCTTAATATTTTTTTTGGTTGTAATCTTCAACCACTGCTCACCAAATAACGGCGAAAAAGATCAGAACACAGGTAAACTGAACCATACACCCGAACGAAACCCCGTTGATGTAATGATACTTAAGGAAACCGATTTCAGTAAGGAACTGGTAAGTAATGGCAAGGTCTTAGCTGTAAAAAAATGCATACTCAGGTTTCGCATTAGTGAGTGTCTGGAATATCTGCTAAACTAAATATATAAAAAATCAAGTATAGTCCATATCTTACTGATTATCTTTGCTTTATATTTAGAGCCTATCTGAATTGTCGTAAAAAAAAGAAAAAATATCTCATTTGAGGGAACAAATCCAATTCTCACCGGATTAAGTATTGAAGGGCGGTTTATTTTATTAATCAAATTCAATTACCACACGAATAATTCAACAGATCATATTTTTTTTCCTTAGATGAACATTTCAATTGTACCGGATCATTTTTTTTTGAAAGAGATATGAAAAGAATTTTGTCAGCTTATCTTAATTGTTTTAAAAATAGTGGTTAGTTGTGTTGGTTACACAAGTACCTTTCGGTAGAGGCGTAAAGTATTTATAAAAAAAGGAAACCATTTAACAAAACCAGTCGTTTAAAAGCTGTTTCTCACTATTTTTGCAATGTACTACTTCTTTTACTATATTTAATGTCCGTTAGAGTAAATTAAGAGAACCTGAATCATATTAATAAAAGATGAAATTATTTTACATATTAATATTTGTTGTAATTACATGGGGCTGCTCCCCTAAACAGGATAAAGACAATGAAAATCCTGATAAACGACAGTATACCGAAGAGCGCAACCCGGTGGATATTATTATACTGGAAAGGACCATTTTTAAAAAGGAAATGGTCAGCAACGGAAAACTTAAAGCCGTGCGGAAAAGTGTGCTTAAGTTTAGGCTGGCGGAAGAGTTGGAATACCTTCCTGTAAACAACGGCGACCGGGTTATAAAAGGACAGGTTATAGCCCGCCTGCAACAGTTCGACCAAAAACAAAAACTCAGCCAGGCACAGATACATCTGGATAAAGCACATCTCGAACTTCAGGATGAGCTTATCGGGAGAGGATATTTCCCGAATGACAGCCTGGAAGTTCCTGAAAATATACTTAATGCTGCCAGGATGCGCACTGGTGTAGCCTCAGCCGAGAACGAAATGGAAACAGCCCGTTTTAATTACGAATCTGCAATTTTACAAGCTCCTTTTTCAGGGAAAATTGCTAACCTGCAATACAAAATTTATGAAAAGATAAGTCCAGGGGATGATTTCTGCACCCTGATCGATGATTCGGAATTTGAAGTGGAATTCTCAGTTCTTGAAACCGAATTACAAGAAATCAGCCTCAACAAGGAAGTAAAGATAATTCCTTTTGCCATCGATACATTGGTTAAAGGCCGGGTGTCGGAGATAAATCCGGTTGTTGAAGAAAGCGGACTGATTAAAGTAAAGGCAGTTGTCAGGAACCCCGGCATGCTTATGGAAGGAATGAATGTAAAAGTATTGGTCGAAAATGAGGCGCCCGGTCAGTTGGTAGTGCCCAAATCGGCAATCGTATTACGCCAGAACCAGGAGGTTTTGTTTAAATACACAGGAGGTATTGCATTCTGGACATACGTTCAAACCGTTTTGGAAAACAGCGACTCTTATGCAGTGCGGGCCCAGCCTGAAAAAGGCGGCACACTCGAACCCGGTGATACCGTTATTGTTTCCGGCAATCTGAATCTGGCACACGAATCGGACGTTGTTATAAAATAGTTGTCATTTTTTTTCCTTTAGTTCCTTTAGTTCCTGTTGTTCCTATTGTTCCTGTTGTTTCTATTGTTTCTGTTGTTCATGTGGTTTTTGGTTTGGTTTTTCTGGTTTATAGTTTGTAGTTCCTTATAGTTACTATGGTTTCTATTGTTCATTTTGTTTTTGAGTTCTTTTATTTTTTAGTAGTACTATTATTGAAAAAACGAAAATATGGCAACGGTAAAAAGATTTGAAGAGTTAGAAATATGGCAATTGGCAAGACAGATAAGCATTGATATTTTCGAGCTTACATTAAAGGAAAAGTTTTCAAAAGATTTTAGTTTGAAAGATCAAATCAGGGCCTCAAGTGGATCAGTCATGGATAATATTGCAGAGGGATTCGAACGCGGAGGGAATAAAGAATTTCGAAACTTCTTGTCGATTGCAAAAGGGTCATGTGGAGAAACCAGGTCTCAGCTTTATCGTGCATTCGATCGAAATTATATCACTCAAAATGAACTTGATGAATTTTCAGAAAAAACAATCGTTTTAGGCAGAAAAATAAACAATATGATGAATTATCTTTCTAAATCAGAATTCAAAGGAATTAAATTCAAACATTAAAAACCATAGAAACAATATAAACAACAGGAACAACATAAACAACATAAACATTTGAAACCTGAACCCTGACTGCGTTTTACAGGCGATAAGCTAAAAACATGGTAAAATTTTTAATAAAACGTCCCATTGCCGTTACGATGACCTTCATCGCCATACTGGTGCTGGGTATTGTGGCTGCCACGCGTATACCTGTATCATTAATGCCGGACATCGATATTCCGGAAATAACCGTACAGGTTAGCGTAAGGAACACTTCAGCCAGGGAACTGGAAAATACGGTGGTTAACCTTTTACGCCGGCAACTGATGCAGGTAGCCCATCTGGCTGATATTAAAAGTGAAACACGCGATGGGAACGGACTTATTCATCTTGATTTTGAGTACGGTACTGATGTGGATTACGCTTTTATCGAGGTAAATGAAAAGATCGACCGGGCCATGAACAGATTGCCCCGTAATATTGAACGCCCAAGAGTGATCAAAACCAGCGCCACCGATATTCCGGTATTTTATCTGAACCTGACGTTGAAAGAGCAAAGAGCAAAGGGCAAAGTGCAGAGGGAAAAGGGCCGGGAACAATCCTCAAACAACGAACAAGAAATCATAGGAACAATAGAAACTATAAACAAATTATTCCTGGTTTCTCAAAAATTCATTGAATTGAGCAATTTTGCCGGACAAGTAATCCGTAAGCGCATTGAGCAATTGCCCGAGGTAGCAATGGTTGATATCAGCGGACAGGTTTTTCCTGAATTGCTTATTTTACCGGATATAAAAAAACTTGAAGCTCTTGGCATTAACCTGGCCCTGATAGAACAGGCTATCAGAAAGAATAATATAAATTTGGGAAATCTGCTGATTCGTGACGGACAATACCAATACAGCATCCGGTTTGAATCGACCCTGAAAAATAAACACGATATTGAAAATATTTATCTGAAAATGGAAGACAGGCTGTTTCAATTAAAAGACCTGGCACAGGTTATTGAACACACTCAGGAACGCAAAGGCCTGGTGACTTCGGATGGAAAGGAAGCCGTTACGATGGCTGTTATAAAGCAGTCGGATGCTCAGATGCGCGACCTGAAGAAAAAACTGCAAGATCTGGTAGAACATTTCAGGGAAGATTATCCGCATATTGAGTTCAAAGTAACAAGAGACCAGACACAGTTGCTGGATTATTCCATGTCAAATCTCGGAAAAAGCCTTTTGCTGGGAGCAACTCTGGCCTTTATTATTATGTTTATTTTTCTGAGGGATTTTAAATCGCCGTTCCTTATCGGAATTACCATTCCCACATCACTGGTCATTTCGTTGCTTTTTTTTCACCTGGCAGGAATTTCAATCAATATTATTTCATTATCCGGTATTATTCTGGGCGTCGGGATGATGATAGACAATTCCATTATTGTTATTGATAATATCACCCAGCATCGTGAACGGGGCAGTATTTTGCCGGTTGCATGTGTAAACGGTACAAACGAAGTGTTCCGTCCTTTGCTGAGTTCGGTGCTGACCACTTGTGCCGTTTTTATTCCCCTGATCTTTATCAGCGGTATGGCCGGAGCTTTGTTCTTTGATCAGGCAATGGCTATAACCATCGGACTGCTTGTATCGCTGGGCGTTTCAATTACCATACTACCTGTGTATTACCGGTTGTTTTATTTAAAAAAGAAAGAAACAGGAAAAAAGGGAATTCTATCGAAAATCAATACTCTGGATTATGGTGTCATGTATGAAAAAGGGTTCCGCCTGACTATGAAAAACCAGGGGTTAGCCTGGCTACTTTTTTTTCTGATGTTAACCGGTGTCGTTTTCTTATACAACGTTTTATCGAAAGACAGACTTCCTCCGCTTGCCCATGATGAAATGATGATCCGTATCGAATGGAATGAATACATCCATATTGACGAAAACAACCGTAGAGTGCAGGAACTGGTTGTGAAGCTGAGAGAACAGGCCATGCATAATACCTGTTTGATAGGGGAGCAACAGTTCTTGCTTGATTATGGTTCCGAAGCTTCCTCATCCGAGGCCCTTATCTATATAAAAGCAAAATCACCTGGCGATCTGATAGCTGTTTCGGAGGAAGTTGAGAACGTTATCCAAAGCGAATATCCGGTTGCAGTTATTGAATTTGAGGAGGCAGGGAACATTTTCAATATTCTGTTTTCGGAAAATGAACCTCCCTTGGTGGCTCGTCTGCGTACTACCGGGGATTTTGGACCGGAACAAAATTTATATTTAAAAAACACGATTGACAAACTTCGATACAAGCTAAATATACAAACATTGTCATCGGTAACCTGGCAGGAACATCTTGTATTGAAAATCGATGCGATAAAACTGATGGCTTACGATGTTACTTTTGATGCTGTTTACCGGAAATTAAGAAGCGCTTTAAGTGAGAATGAGATTCTGTTGATTACACAAAGCCAAAGTTTTGTGCCGGTAATATTAGGCGATAAGCCAAAACTGATGAAAGATATAATTGCCCAGGCCATGGTAGCAAACAGTAAAGGTGAATATATACCGCTGCGTAATCTTGTATCGGAAGAGAAAGACTATGATTTGAAAACCATTGTCGCAGGACAGGAAGGGCAATATTATCCGCTTCCGTTCCTGGTGGAAGAAAGTGAAGCGGAAGAAGTAATGAAGGTGGTTCGAAATACCTTGAAAGAAGACGGCCATTTTGAAGCAAGCTTCAGCGGCAGCATTTTTTCCAGTCGCCGGCTTATCAGGGAACTGGCCATAATTCTGAGTATTTCCCTTCTATTATTGTATTTTATTTTATCGTCGCAGTTCGAATCACTTACATTGCCATTAATAGTATTGATTGAAGTACCGATAGATATTTTCGGTGTTTTTCTGTTTTTAAAACTGTTTGGCGCCGGTATTAACCTCATGTCGCTTATCGGAATAATTGTGATGAGCGGTATTATTATCAACGATTCAATTTTAAAGATCGATACGATCAACCGGTTACGCAACCAGGGTTATTCGCTGTTGAGAGCATTGATGGAAGCAGGTAAACGCAGGTTTAAACCGATCATCATGACCAGCCTGACCACCATCCTCGCGTTGCTGCCGTTTTTATTTACAAGCGGTCTTGGCGCCGATCTCCAAAAACCCCTGGCATTAGCCGTAATTGGAGGAATGACGATAGGTACGTTGGTGAGCTTGTATTTTATACCGTTGTTTTATTATTACTTAAAAAGAAAATCGAAATAATTTATGGTTTGTAGTTTTTAGTTTGTAGTTTAAACCTGCCAGGGTCTGCGGGTTGGCTTGCAGTGAAGGGTGACCTGCCTGCCCGCCGTAGCGAAGCGAAGGAGGGCCTGCCCGCCGTAGTGTACGAAGGCGAGGCAGAGTTTGGAGGAACAGGAGAATGGTGATCAGTAATCAGTGAACAGTAATTGGGAAGAGCTTGGAGCATGGGGAAGGATGTAGAGCCGAATTGTATTCGGCTTTTACGAATAAACGATTACTCGATTGACGACTGAAGATTTATAGCAAGGAACCCACCTTCGCTATCCCCTTCGCTAAAGCTAAGGCGATCAAAGA
>JAUWBB010000080.1 GCA_030605195.1 Bacteroidota bacterium | reverse complement strand
AAATACCAATATTTAATCTCCAAATTCCAAACTTAAAAGAATGATTTTAAAATTTTGAATATTGTATTTTTGAATTTGAAATTTATTTGTTATTTGAGTTTTGATTAATTGGAATTTCCGGTTTATCCGGGTTAGGATTTACTGAAATTTTAAATTGAAGGGCTGCCACATAGTGATCCCTTTGGGAAAGCCCAATATTATGTTTGATTTTTATCCTCCGCCCTAAAGGACGGAGTTAGTCATCCTTTGAATTATCATCCTCTTCTTCCTCCCAATCGTATTCTATTCTTTGCGGACCCTGCTTCCGGTAATAAAAGGATAAAATCAATCCTGCAATTGCCCCTAACATATGGGACTCCCATGAAATTCCTTTTTTAATCGGAAAGATACCCCATACCAAACTTCCATAAAGGAAAACAACCAATAACGAAATGGCGAGCAATCGTATTTCACGGAGAATGACTCCACTAATAAACAGAAAAGATGCAAAACCATAAACCAAACCACTGGCACCAATATGATAAGCCGCCCTCCCTCCAAACCAAACCCATATACCAACCATTATATACGTCAGGAAGAAAACCCGGTAGGCAACCGGCCGGTAAAAATAAAAGACAGCAACTCCCAATACCAACAATGGCACAGAATTATCCATGAGATGCTTGAAGTTAGCATGCACTAACGGAGATAAAATAATTCCCTTTAAACCCTTCAGTTTTAACGGATATATACCCCATGTCGTAAAATCGAGATCAAGTGTAACCTCCACCAGTTTTATCATCCAAATAACCAGCAGAAAGAAAAGGGGAAACACCAGACTATGGATGAATTTTTTCTTTTCGTATTCTATCGGTGCTTCTTCCATAGTATTATTAATAGGGGATGATCAAATATAACTATATAGTATTTATATCATCTTATCATTAGTATTGAGTTAAGCTCACAAACCGTTCTTTGATTTATTGATTTTCAAAATTAAGAATTCAGCTACTTTAATCAACTACCCAATGAAATTTGTCTTTTATCATGTTTTATTGTTCAACCCCATCCGGGGTTGCTGTCTTACCTTCTATTTACCCCGCACTTCGTATGGAGTTATTCATAGTTTAACCCCTGTTCGGGGTTAATTGTATTAAAATCACCTCCTTTTTTTTGTTTTTTATCAAAACTGATGCTCTTAACCTTTTCAGAGGATACTTATGAACAGGATAGTGTATTTCAAAGATCTTATTATCATCAATTATATAAATTTGGTACATATTCGGAACTTATCTTAAAGATTATACCTTCCTTTTTCATGAATTAATCCAAATTATTTTGATTTCATCAAAAATAATGAAAAAAATCTAAAAATTTTTATTGTTGTAAATGACTGTTTAAAAAAACATTACAGTAATTCAGGAAAAATAATGAAAATAAATTAGTACTATGTATTGCATATTACTATATTTTTTATATATCTTTGCATTGGCAATTACAATGTATAATATAGTATTAAATATTATAAGGTACTTAATAAATTAAAATATCAACAATATGAAAAAAACACTGAGCATAAACTTAAGCGGGATGGTTTTCAATATTGATGATGACGCTTACAGGGAATTACAAGTTTATCTATCACAAATTGAAACCCATTTTGCAGATGTTGATGAGAGCAAGGAAATTCTTGCTGATATCGAGGCAAGAATTGCCGAACTATTTACTGAAAGAGTAAATGATGTGAAACAGGTTATTGTGATGAAAGATGTTAAGGAAGTAATCAAGATCCTTGGCAGACCTGAAGAAATTGGCGGGTCAGGAGATTCATCCGGAGAGAGGAAAAGGGAAAAGTTTGGTCCCTCCGGGTACCGGAGAATGTACCGCGATCCGGATAACAGGATCCTTGGTGGTGTTTGTTCCGGCATGGGAGCCTATTTCCGGATTGATCCCATTATTCTCAGGATCATCTTTGTAGTCGCCGTACTTGGTTTCGCATCCGGATTGATCATTTATCTTATTCTTTGGATTGTGATCCCGGAAGCTAAAACAACTGCCCAAAAGCTCGAAATGAGAGGTGAACCGGTTAACGTTTCGAACATTGGAAAAACAGTAAAAGAAGAATTTAACCGGGTTCGGAAAAATATGAATTTTTAAACCCGTTGAATTTTTCCGGATAGCGGTTTACTACAGTAAAAAATTGATTAATCAAGTAATTTAAAATAAACAAAAATGAATGTTGAAAATTCGAAAGCTCAAATGAGGAAAGGAGTTCTGGAATACTGCATCCTTTCCATCCTATCCAAAAACTCTTGCTATGCTTCAGACATTATAAATAAATTAAAGGAAGCAAAAGTAATCGTTGTTGAAGGAACATTGTACCCTCTGCTCACACGGCAAAAAAATGCCGGTCTTTTAAGCTACCGCTGGGAGGAATCAACACAGGGACCTCCAAGGAAGTACTATGAATTAACTGACAAAGGAAAAGAATTCTTAAAAGACCTGGATACATCATGGGATGAACTGGTTAAGGCAGTACAATTAATAAAGGTTGAAAAATAAGATTAACTACAAAACTCAGAAAAAATGAAAAAGACAATAAAAATCAATCTTAGAGGAATAATTTTTCATATAGATGATGACGCATACGAAAAGTTGAAAAATTATCTGAATGCAATTAACAACCAATTTCAACACCTGGAAGATGGGCATGAAATAATCGAAGATATTGAATCAAGAATTGCCGAAATATTTCATACAAAACTTTCCGACAAAAAGCAAGTAATCAACCAGGGGGATGTGGATGAAATGATTACAACAATGGGAAAACCCGAGGATTATATAAACGGTGATGAATACCATGAAGAGGCAGCCGGAGAAAGAGCTACCGGTTACCGGGCACAGAAGCGGCTTTACCGAAACCCTGATGATGCAGTACTTGGAGGGGTTTGTGGGGGATTAGGCACTTACTTTAATATTGATCCGGTATGGATTCGAATCATTTTTGTCTTGTTACTCCTTGCCGGTGGCGTAACATTGTTAGTCTATATTGTTTTATGGATTGTTATCCCCAAAGCAGAAACACCATCACAAAAACTGGAAATGCGAGGTGAACGAATTACGTTGGAAACCATTGAAAAATCAGTGAAGGAAGAATACACAAAAGTAAAAGATAACCTTAAAAAAGTAAAGAAATCTAATGATTACAGAAAAACCAGGGATACAACAAACGATATAATAAGAGGGCTTGGCAGCATTCTAACCGTATTCCTTAAAATCATTCTTATGATTATTGGAATTGTTTTGATAATTACCGGATTTACAGCTATTCTCGCTTTTGCGGGTTTCTTCTTTTTTGAGCATACGGTCTTACTACCAAGTCTTTTTGATATGGAAATCTTCTATTTCCCCGATTTCCTTCATATTTTCACCGATCCGGGAAATGTCAGCTTTTTCATGATCACTTTGGTCCTAACCATATGCATCCCTCTGCTGGCATTGATGTACGGTGGAATTAAATTAATCTTCAGATTTAAAGCAAATGATAAGGTAATAGGACTTACCGCATTTGTATTGTGGCTTTTAAGCGTAATAAGTCTTTTTGCGCTGACCTTTTTTGAAAGTGTGAATTATGCTGACGATGCAAAGGTTACCAACACTCATTTAATGACAAGGTTACCATCCGAAATCTTATACATCCAACTCACCAATAATTATCAGGATGTTGATTGGAAAAATGAAATATACCTTGAAATCGATAATATGAATATCTATCTCGACAGGGAAGAAGACAAGCTATTTGGTAAGCCAAAATTGGATGTGATAAAAAACAGGAATAATGAAATCCGGCTTGAAATCGAAAAACGGTCACAGGGTCGTACACCACGGCTTGCGGCACAAAATGCCAGGAGCATTATCTATTTTTGGGAACAAAAAGACTCGCTGTTGCTTTTAGATCCCTACTTCAGCTTACCTGAAGGTGAACGATGGAGAGCTCCTGAAGTCAGGCTCAACCTTAAACTACCTATTGGTAAAGTAATCTGCCTTGACGAGGATTTAGTTGAAATCATCAATGATATTGATAATACAACGGACACATATGATTCTGATATGGCAGGGAAAAAGTGGATCATGAAGGAAGAAGGATTAACGCTTTTCTTCCTCGAGATTAATTAAAGAAATATATTGATAAATCTTGTAACTATTTTAATTCCAAAAGCGTCAAATCTTTAAATAGAAACAAAAAACAGTATCATGATAAAAAATTACCTGTTAACTGCTCTTCGAAATATATTCCGGCATAAAGGATTTTCATTACTCAATATCTTCGGATTATCGCTAAGTATGTCGGTTTGTATGCTGATTATTGTGATTCTGGTAGACCAGTTCTCGTATGATAGCCAACATACAAAAAAAGAGAGGATTTACCGGGTGCAAACTATTGATAACCTGAGTGATTGGTCTCTAAATAAATATGCATCTACCGCGTTTCCCCTGGCCGATGAATTAGTAAATAACTATCCGTTTATTGAAGAGGCTGTTTTAATTAAGAGCACTTTCAATGGAGATGGAGTATTTAATGATACACGGATCACTGTTAATGGATTGTATACGAACAGCGCTTTTTTCAGGGTCTTTGATTTCAAATTAAAAGGCGGCTCCGGAGAAAACTTCTTCGATGAGCCTTATAAGATTGTATTAAGAGAAGAAATTGCCCGGAAATATTTTGGTGAGGAGGATCCGGTCGGGAAATTTCTGCAGGTAGATACCATTGGAAGTTTTGAGGTGGTCGGGATAATTGAAGAAACAGGTAATAAATCCCATATTCAGTTTGAAGCCCTGGCTTCTGCCAGCACCCTGGAATCACTTGAAAATTCAGGTAAGATCAAAACCCTAACTGGAAACTGGAATAATTTCTACACGAATTATGTTTATCTTTTGTTAAATGAGAAAACAAATTTGCAAGATGTTCAAAACGCTTTGGATAAGTTAAGTGTCGAGAAGTATAAAGACGATGAGAAATTTGATCTTTCATTCTATCTGCAGCCCCTGATGAAAATCGTGCCAGGGCCACTAATTGGAAATGAACTGGGATTCTTTTTACCTTCTGTTTTTGTAATTTTCCTGGCAGGATTGGCTTTTGTGATCATTCTTTCAGCGGCATTCAATTATACAAGTTTATCCATTGCCCGTTCACTACTGAGAGGCAAGGAGATTGGGGTACGAAAGACTATTGGCGCTTTACGCGGACAAATAATAATACAATTTCTCCTTGAAGCCATATTAATATCACTTTTTGCTCTGTTCTTTGCATATGTTTTATTGCAGTTCCTTCTACCTGCCTTCGCGGGTATGAAGATGATGTCACTGCTTGAAATAAGACCGGAACAAAACCTTACCATGATTATATGGTTTCTCATTTTTGCATTATTGACGGGGATTTTTTCAGGATTGCTGCCTGCCGTTTTTATTTCAGCTTTTAACCCGGTAAATGTATTAAAAGGTGTTACAAATATTAAGTTATTCAGCCGGCTCACATTGCGAAAAATACTTTTGATCACCCAGTATGTATTATCAATAATTTTTATTATCTCAATTATATTGATATTCAGGCAGATGAATTTTATGGTAAATGCCGAAATGGGATTTGACCGTGATGTAGTTTACAATATCCGACTGAATGGCCAAAACATTACAAGAGTCCATAACCATTATAGTCAGATTCCTGAAGTTAGTATATTATCGGCTGCTTCACACGTACCAGGTGTAGGAAATATTTGGGGCACAGAAATAAGACTGGACCCCGAGGGTGAGAATTCAAAGGCAGATTATTTTGCCGTGGATGCCAGTTACATTCAGGCTATGGGACTTGAATTGATCGCGGGACAGGACTTCCCGGCAAATTTAAGTACGGAGAATGAAAAATTTATTATCATTAATGAAAAAGCAGTGAAACAATTCAATCTTGGATCACCGAACGAGGCTTTGGGTACTGTTATGATACTGGATGATTCAATATATGTTGAAATAATTGGTGTTGTGAAAGACTATAAGTATGTTGCACTGTTTATGCCTTTAAAGTCTCTGGTTTTACGGATCAGACCCAACAAATTCAATATTGCAGTTTTACGATTAAACTCTTCCAACATGCTATCAACTGTAAATAAAATAAAAAATGAATGGAAGAAAATAGATGCTGTACATGAACTTGAAGGCGATTTTCTGGATGCAGAGATCAGAGAATACTATTCCTTTTTTGAGGATGTGTTATATACAGTGGGATTTACATGTTTACTGGCAATTGTAATTGCCGGCCTTGGTATGTTCGGCATGGCCACATACAGTATACAAACGCGACTCAAGGAAATTGGTGTAAGAAAGGTTTTTGGAGCGCACGCGCATAGTATTACTTTCCTTGTTTCGCGGTCATATATTCGTATGTTATTGGTCGCTGCTATTATTGCTGCGCCACTGGGCTACCTGATCAACAATTTTTGGTTACAATATCTTGCTCATCATGTATCTTTTGGAGCAGGAACATTGGTTTTGGGCATATTCATCGTGATGGTAATTGGTATGTTGTCTATAACTTCCCAGACAATGAAAGCTGCCAACATAAATCCTGCTGACATCCTGAAATACGAATAGTAAAATAGCTAAGGAAAAAAAGAAAATAAAGAAGAATTAAATTAATCGTAATCATTCAGTATTTAGTCGTCGCTTTTTTGATACTCGTCAGACCAATACTACTGTTTAACTTTATGATTAGATTTAAAATATTATGCTAATAATGAGATATAATAATAAATTTGAACATCTTAGTGGTCAGACGAGTAGGTTGCAAAATTAAAAAACAAACAAGATTATGGGCCATAGCCTTTTATTTAGATTAGAGTATTAAAACTAGTATCCAGTACACAGAATCTAACAATTAACATATAACTATTAACATACCAGCCTGCCGGCTGGCAGGTAACTTATTACATTTTATGACAGTCTGTTTCCTTTCCCCGGAATACACTGATTAGTTACAATTAATCTAATTAGTGTCTGTCTATAAAGTCGATGAAATCAAAAAAATAAATACCATTATTCCCCTCTAAAAAGAGGGGTGTAGGAGTGTGTCATATAAACAAATATTATTTATTTTTTGATTCTGTAAGTTTCTATTATTCTATTTGATATTATTGACAGACACTAATTAAAAGCACCAAAAATCAAAATACAAAATATTTATCCCGTTGGATTTATTGATTTATCCTACGGGGTTTACCCCCGTGTAATAATATCAGACGATCTTATTCCGCAATGTTTCAATAGAGTTTAAGATTTCCTCCAGTTGTTTTTCGGTTAATTCTTCCTCAATTGTGTCATATATCTTATTCAGGTCCATCAGGCCACCATGGATTTCTGAAACATCTTCATCCTCTTTTAAAGGTTCCATGATTTCCAGGAGTTTCTTTAAGGATGATTCCTGGTTGGTAATTATATCTAAAAACTTCGTATTATCCCCGGCAGTTATGGCAATTTGCGCGGTGATATATAGTCCTTCAATCCAGCTCCCGGTCATTACAAGGATAGCTAATTTATCTTTTTTATTTGTAGTAAGGTGGTCATAGGTATCGTAAAATGAATCGGAGATGATCGATATCATAGAATCCCTATTTTCAAGATTATTTTCGATCCTTTCAACATAGTTCAGGTTGAAGGCGGTGGAAATTTCCATTTCATCTGTCAGGCGTTTGGAGGCTTCCAGGTATAACATGGTTTCCTGCTTCATATTATAGGTACTGGCGTAACTTAGGTCAGCGCCGTAAACACCAAGATTCAGGGCTTTTTCCTTTTGTAAAAAATAATTGCCAACGTTTTCATTTGTATTGCATATGCTCAGGATATACGGAGCCCTGGCTTCATTCAGCATTTTTGTAATCTCGAAAGAAGTAGGCAAAGGGTAACCGGATATTTCTTCAATTACGGCTTCTTTTTCCACTTCTTTTACGGGTTCTTCGGCAGAAGCTGGTTCCTTTTCTTGTTTGGTTTTACATCCAACAAATGTAAAAACTGCAATAAGTAAAAAGAGGCAGACCTTGACGACGGATTGATAAAAAACTGATGTTTTCATGGTCAATAGGTTTTTAGAATTAGGTTATTAAAACATAAATATTATTTTCCCGGGTAAAGAAAATCAAACTGGTTTCCAAATTAATAAAAACAATAGTGAAAAAAAATTCAGTTCCTGCCAGAACCGGATGAAATTGTTGGGTTTGTCAGGCATTGTGGTTTCGTTTTGTTGTATTTGGATTTATAAATATAGTAACTATATATCAATTCCTCAATTTCACATTTTCAAACCAAACAATGATCTTTCGTAAAACATCGAATACCAGGGTTATGTATAGGATGAAGGAGTAAAGCCAGATTACCAGTGTATTAAACCAGAATGTATCAATTGATAAGTTACCAAGTTTTTTAAAAGGAGCATAAAAATGTGCCCTTCCATAGTTTGAAGAGGGTTCCATATAAATTGGATCTTTCTTCCTGATAAAATGGTTATTCAACTCGATGATTTTTTCAAGAATATTTCTGTTGGTAAGCTGTTCGGCCAGCTTGTCATTGAAATAATCCGTTTTTAATTTTATAATTGCATCTTTCCCTCCAGGCCGGATTAAAATATCTTCGAATATGTTGTCTATTTGTCTGCTTGCCTCCTTCTGTTTATTAAGGGTATAAGCCTTCAAGCCTGCCAGATAACTTAAAGTGTTACGGGCAACAGTTGTGTCAAATAAATTGATGGTTAATTTGTCAATTTGGTTAAAAAGTGGCCAGTCATAATTAATTTGCGAAAATCTTATTTCATTGGCCAATAGTTCAAGGTTTTGTTCAGTTCGTTTTTGGTTTTGATCCAATTTAATATTCCATACCGACTCTTCAACCCTGGTTTGAAGCTTGGGGATTAAAAATGCTGTCTGATAAGAAGCATTGCTTTTTTCTTTTTCAAAAGCGAAGAAGGTCTTCTGGTACTTGTTTTTTTTATATTGATGCACTGCCAGTGCTTCATAAGCCCATCTGGAGGCCATCACATCGCCAATGACGGGAACGTGAACCGGATGGCGGAAAAATTTGTTTAAACGGTCGAAATTTACAATCACCCCGCTAAATAACATTTTAGGCACGACAATAAAAGGGATGATGATATAAACGGTAACCACCGAATTCAGACCGGAGGAAATATTTAGTCCGATCATATTGGCCAGGCAGGAGGTTGTGAACAAGATCAACCAATAAGAAAAGGTCATTCCTTTTATTTCCAGTATAGTATTTCCGATGATCACGAAGGTAAAGGTTTGTATTGCCGATATAGCGAAAAGGATCATAATTTTTGAGTACAGATAACTTAACCGGCTCAGATTAAGAAAGGATTCCCTTTCAAGGATTTTCCGGTCGTGAATGATCTCTTGGGCACTTACCATTAAGCCCATAAACAGGGCTACGATAACTGCCATGAACAAATAGGCGGGTAAATTTTCATTTTCCCGGAAGATATAGGATCCGGTTGAAGAAAGATCGCTGATGTATTTGGTAAAAAAGCCGATAATAGCCGCCAGCAAGGGAGCTTCGAGGAAAGTAACCAGCATATACTGGCGATTAGCCAATTTGGACAGAATGTTCCGGATACTGAAAATCTTAAACTGAAGGAGGGGATTGGGTATCTTAAAGAAAATTTCAGGTAGTTTTTGCTTTTTGGGTTTTACAGGTGTTTTTGCTTCAATTTTTTCAACGTAATTTTTATACCATTCTTCCGGCAACACCTTCCTTTCCTTGGTTAATTTTCCATATTCATCCACCTCCCTTGCTTCCACAATCTGGAGTATTTCCTCTGGAGTTACATTTCCGCAATACAGACACTGGCCTTCCTCTGCATTCACGTAATCGCTCAGTGATTTGAAATAAATCAGCGCATCAATAGGATTCCCTTTAAAAATAGTATAACCTCCCTTGTCGAGGATCACGATCCTGTCAAACAGCTTAAAGATATCCGAAAAAGGTTGGTGGATATTTACAA
>JAUWBB010000239.1 GCA_030605195.1 Bacteroidota bacterium | reverse complement strand
AGCGGGTTCATATTCATTTCCTGAGCCATTCATGACCGCTCCATGCATTGAAAGGCCACCCTCAAAATCGATATTTTCATATAGATCTTTTATAAAAAACCTCTTTGTATAAGAGGTGAATCGGGGATAAGAGGCTTTCTGAGGTGATTGTGTAATTTTGATTTTTTCTTCGAGAAGGCCCATAACAGGTTCTTTAAAGTAAAAGATATTGTTAAAGAAGACTGAATCGGCCGAATAATGTGAACGTGTCATGTCAATTTCATACCGGTTCAAGGTAGCAAATACATCATCTCGTTTATAACCGGCTCTTTCCCAAGTTACCATACCACCCAAGCCTTTCCAAAACACCCGTTCAGGAAGGAACTCACCTTTTGTATGAAAGATCATGCCGCTATCGTTTTGTGCATAGCAGATAAGATCTATTTCATCAAAAATAATTTTAAAGTCGGTGTCGAAAACAAACTTGTAATCTCCCGAACTTGATTTCCATTGGGTAGAGGGTGATTTGAAGAGAGTATTATCCGACAATATCCAATATGTGATTTGAAGAAACCTGTCAATAATTTTTAAGGATAATCGCTTTTTTTCAATGATATTATTTAATCCTTCCACCCAGGTATTAAACTGATCAGGATCAAAAGAGCTTTCTTTAAACTCTGTAAGTGAAATAAGGTAATTTTTAAAGTGAGGAATTGGTCTGGCTTTTCGTTTTATTAAAGAGTTTGAAATAAATATAATTTGATTTCTCTCCTGGTCAGTGTATGCTCCTGATTGCCACAACCCTATGAATTTGTTAAGAACTAATTGGTTTTTTTCAGTAATATTCTTGCCCATAAAGAGATTTAATTCCTCAATGTATTTGCTCGTGTCAGCAGAGAACCTTTTAAATGTCTGGCCCCATAATGGATAAGATACCGGGAGTATATGTGCCAACAGGAAAAAAAGGATAAACTTTTTCATGAATGAATGCTTAAACGGTTAAAGATGTAAACACTCTTTCTGCAAACCAAAAAACCTAGTAAGTTACTCACCGGGTGACTTCGAGTCACCCGGTGAGTGAATTGATTATAGCAAAAAAATCATCAGCTTTTAGCGAGGCACCACCAATTAACCCACCATCGACATCCGGATTGGCAAAGAGTTCATTAGAATTTGAGGGTTTGCAACTACCTCCGTACAGAATAGAAATTGATTCAGCCGTTTCATTTTCATATCGTTCAACAATCAGATTCCGGATAAACCGGTGCATTTCCTGAGCCTGATCCGGAGTGGCATTAACCCCGGTTCCGATAGCCCAAACCGGCTCATAGGCAATCGCGATCTTCCTGAATTCTGATTCTTCAAGATCGAATAAGGCTTTGTCAAGTTGATTTTTAACAATATCAAAGTGAATTCCCTTTTCTCTTTCTTCAAGCCTTTCCCCACAGCAGAATATTGGAATGAGATTTTCTGCCAAAGCAAGGTTGACCTTTTTATTTAATATCTGCTCCTCTTCCCCGAAATAGGCTCTTCTCTCCGAATGTCCTATTATCACATATTTTGCACCTGTAGATTGGATCATTTCGACTGAAATTTCTCCCGTATAAGCTCCCTCGGGTTCTGAAGCACAGTTCTGAACAGCAATTGAAATAAATTTGGGATCAATAATTTTATTAACTTCAGCTAAATAAATAAAAGGAGTTCCGAGTATTACTACGACTGATTTGTTATTGCTTTTTGAAACCAGGTTATTTACTTCATTTGCTAATTCAATACCCTCTTTGAGTGTTTTATTCATTTTCCAGTTTCCGGCTACAATTTTATTTCTCATAATTTTAGAGGATTTTAATTATGTAAAAAAATAAGATTTATTCCTATAATTTCAATAATCGTCTGTCGTTGTTCGGTCACGATGCCCGTATCGTTTAGCGTTTGCCGTTTTACGTAACGAATTTCGTTGCCGTCTTCCGAAACGGGCTACTTATCACATTTCATAACATTCTGCTTCTGTCATACCAACATTCTGATTAATTACTTTTTCTTCAATCTATTATTCCGGCTTTTCCATGTAATTTCAAACAAGCATAAAGCGAGGAATAAGGTAAGAAACAGATTCAGGCTTCCTGAAAATTCATTTCTTTTTCTGTAATTGCTCAAAAGGCTGGACAACAAATTTTTCTGTATTTCCCATACCTCGGGAAAATCGTTATAATGCCACTTTCCGATAACAATTCCTTCCTTTAACAGAACCAATCCGGGGTTAGAACGAATGATGGTTTTCAGGGTGGTTTCATCGGTAAAGAAAAAGTCAAAATTCAGACTCATCGTGTTTGACAAGGCTTCAATTTCCGGGGATGATGAAGCAGTTAAACAATAAAAATTATAACCATATTGATTACCATACAATGCAATTTCATTAGCCGCGTTGAGACCTTTTTGATTTGCATCAGAAAGATTGTACGATACCATTAAAAAGGAATAATTTTCATCCGACAAGACAAGATCAGTGATTTCATAGCCTTCACTGTCAATAATATCAAAATCATGAATGGCCGGCAGGTAGCCTTCTTTTATCAGATAGGATTTCTGATCAACAAATTTCCAGGTTGTATCTTGCCACGGATAATCTTCAATGGTAAATTCCTTTTTTATTCCATCTTTCTCATAAATAAGGATGGTTTTATATTCATCCTGTGGTGCACCTTCCGGAATCTCCATCTTTTCCGGGATATATGTTCCAACATTGTAGGGTCTAAAGTCAATAAGCGGGAGATGATAGTAACTATAAATGGAAAAAGCAACAAAAACAAGCAGAACAACAGATAGTATTGTCATTTCAACATTGGCAGTATAAACAATTTGATATTTTTTTCTGGAAATAAAGACAAAAACAACAAATACCATCAAAACAAGATTCTTATAAAATGTCTGCCAGTTGGTTAAAACAATAGCATCACCAAAACAACCACAATCTTCTACCGGGTTAAAGATTGCAAGAATAAAAGTAAGTGGTGTGAATACTAACATAAAAAACATAACACCCCAGGTGCCCATTTCAATTTTAAATCCGGTTAGGAGTGAAATTCCAATAATAAATTCTGCTGCTATTAAAAATACTGCAAGAGGGAAAGCCACTGGTTCAAGAAACTCCAACCTGAAAGCAACAAAGTAATCAATGAATTTGTATGCTGATCCAAGTGGGTCAACCGCTTTTACAAAACCGGAAAATACAAAAACAATACCCAAGAGGATACGACTTGTAATACGTAAAATACTCATCTATAAAAATTTTAGTGACAATACAGTTTTCAAAAGGCTCCTTTTTAAAATTCAGGTTAATTGTTATATGTTATAGGTTATACATAACGCGTTGTGCGATTAATCTATTTTTAAGTTACTTTTAATAACGAAAATTACAATATTTTATCAGTAGTGTCCGATTAAATTTTTCAGACTCAATCAAAATCACTCATTATCTGACATTTATAGAAATATTTCCTAACTTGAGGTTCTTATTTCAATATTTACCCTGAAAGGGTAATACATATCAGCCTGGGGCATCGCCCCAGGACAAAATTTACCAAATCCATACTCACCCTGAAAGGGTGAAACATTATGTTTGATTTATTACATACCCTTTAGCTGTTCTCAAATAATTAACATTTAACAGTTTAACAGTTTAACAAATAACAGTTAACATATAACATATAACATATAACATATAACAGTTAACATTCAGTTTCTTTTCCTCCAAACACACACTGATTAGCTACAAAATTTGAATATTAATGTACAAAACTAATATTGCTGAACCAAAGAACTTTCACGTGATTATTTTCTTATCCCGAAGCGTTTTGATAATTTTCTTAAAAATCTGTTCGGGAGGCGCTATATTGTCTTTGTCCTGACTGCAATCGATGATAATGAAATTTTTGTCTGATTCAACTTCCGATAAATAAACATTTCTGACTTGTTTTTGAAAATTCAAATCAACTTCATGAATATCCTTTTTCCCTTTTAGGTAATCACGGTCATTTCCAAATCGTTTCCTGACCAGTTTTTCTGCTGTAAAAGTTAGTGGGACATCCAGAAACAAACTCAAATGGGGTTTGGGGATCTTATAGTAATCATACTCCAGGTTCGTAATCCATTTTTTTAGTTTTTCCTTTTCGTCTTTATCTTTTATTTTTGCACATTGAAAAGCAATATTAGAATAGAGGTACCGGTCGGTTACCACAAGATATTTTTGTTCCAGCCATTTTTTAATTTTGGTTGAAGCATCCATCCGGTCTCCCGCGTAAATTAAGGCCACCAGGTAAGGATTTACCGAATTGATGCTACCGAATTCTCCCTGCAAAAACCTGGCAATTAACTCGCCAAAAACCGGCGAATCAGTTCGGGGGAAATGCAAAATTTTATAAGTGATTTTTTGATCAGTTAGATATTCCTTAAGTAAATTTATTTGCGTTGATTTGCCCGCTCCGTCTAAACCTTCTATAACGATAAACTTCATTTCTGTTATGTAAATAGTTGTGTAAGAATCAAATAAATATTAAAATGACCAACATTATTCGCTCCCACAATCCAAGCTCTGGAACCAGCTCATGAAGATTGGCTCTTACTTCGTTCGAGCCAATCGTTCCCACAACCTGCTTATGAGGTTTTCGCTCTCAAGTTCGCTCAAACGTTCCAACATTCCAGTATTGTTCGCTCAAACGTTCCATTCTTCCAACATTCCCCTGTAGAAATAACTCCTACCCTGGTGAAATATTTTCGTGCCTCAAATTTCACAGGGTAAACGTCGCATTTCACCGGGCAAGCATTATTCCATTCTTCCACTCTTCGACCCTTAGACTTTTCGACTCTTCGACTTCTTCACTCTTCCATTCTTCCAATATTTTCCCAGAATTCTTTGCCTTTTTATTAAATTTGCCGGGTGATCGAAAGTACCGATATAATGAATTCTAAAGATACATTTTTTTCAAGAAAACTTACTTTGAATATTCGTGGAGAACTGTTTACCATTGATGAACCGAAAGTGATGGGGGTTCTCAATATAACCCCTGATTCGTTTTATGACGGAGGTAAGTATAAAAATGAGAAAAAGATCATTTCTCAGGTGGAACAGTTTATCAGTGAAGGAGCAAGTTTTGTCGATATAGGAGCATATTCATCAAGGCCGGGAGCAACACGTATTTCTGAAGAGGATGAGCTCAAAAGGCTGATACCTGTTATTACTGCCCTGAAAAAACAGTTTCCGGATTCCATTTTTTCGGTTGATACTTTTCGGTCA
Source organism: Bacteroidota bacterium (assembly GCA_030605195.1). Taxonomy (GTDB): domain Bacteria; phylum Bacteroidota; class Bacteroidia; order Bacteroidales; family VadinHA17; genus CAZEWS01. The sequence goes on along the minus strand of JAUWBB010000239.1, from coordinate 56 downwards.
GGAATTGCCAGGATAATGGTAAAGGATTTCGGGGTGGATATGATCAATGATGTTTC
>JAUWBB010000253.1 GCA_030605195.1 Bacteroidota bacterium | reverse complement strand
TTGTAACTCCGCCAGTTTTACCGGTTCCCTATTTTCCCCGGTTTTTTCGATTATTACTTTTCCCGATTCAAGGGTGATCTCGCAGGTTTCATCATCCGGATAAGCTAAAACGTTAAACCTAGTGCCCAATGCCTTAATATTTATATTACAGGTTTTTACAATAAAAGGCTTTTCAGGATCTTTTACCACGTCAAAGAAACCTTCTCCCGATAATTTAACCTCCCGTTGTGTACCTCTAAATTTAACCGGAAACTTCAGGGTACTGCCTGAATTTAACCAGCCTGTAGATCCGTCAGGCAATTCAAACCGGGTTCTCGCGGAAAGAGGTGAAAATATCTCTGCATAAATGGTTTTTTCTTCCTTTGCAAAAAACCGTCCGTCTGTCAGAAAATACCAGGTGCTTATCACCAGGACAGGTAAAAGGAGAACAGCAGCTATTTTTGAAAGTTGTTGATAGGCTTTACGATAGAATGGTAGGTCGCGTGATTTTTTGTATGAATCTAAATGGATAAAGTGATGGAGTTTATCAAGGAGGCGATTTGTATCAAGGTTGTAATCAGGAGATTCCAACTCAATTTCATCCCAATGTTCACTGATGATATGTTTTAGTTTATTTTCATATCGGATATCGGTAAACCAGTTTAAAATAAGTTCCCGTTCTTTTTTATTGCATTTATTTTGAAAAAACTTTCTGATTAATTTTATATCTACTTCTGGCTTATTGTCGTTTTTATTCATTCCTTTTTTTATATGAAGTTCAACCGTATATTGTGTTGGTCTGTAATATCGATAAAATAAAAAATAAAATATTACACACCCCTCAATCCCCTCTTTTTAGAGGGGAGGCAAGGTATTCATTTTTTTATCACGTTGCTTAAAATATAAAATCTTAACATTTCGCTCACGTTCCCTAAAACAATTAATTTGTAGACAAACTCAAATATAAAAAATATAAGTAAAAGTACTTCAGTGGAAATTAACCGAAGCACTTTTACAAACATTTTAACCCTATTAACCTAAACCACATTACCTATGAAAAATTCCATGTCCGGAAAGTATGTGGCTTTATATATTATATCCCGGTCAACGGTTTTACACCTATTGATGTGGAAAAAAATTAAAAATTGAGGCTATTGATCCTATTTAGAATATGTCTATAAACTCCTAACTTTTCAGTGAGTTTGAAATTTCAAATAACAAAAACCAAAACTCAAATAAATCGCAATAAACAAATCCCAATTTTTTTACCCCGTGAAACACCCGTGAAATAATGCCAAAGGCATCCCTTTGGGGAAAGGCATCTCATATGAGAGAATAATGAAATCTATAATTTAACGTCCGGCTAATTGCGCAGTAAGCAACACTATACTCCTGATCAGCAATAGCAGTTACGGCGCTTTTATTAACCGGTTGTACTTTCTACAATAATGGAACCTCTCCGAGGTTCTTTTCTTAGAATATAAAAAGATAATAGAACAGGATGGATAGAAGGGTTTCTTTTCCCAATTGTTCTCTTAAAAATTTTAAAGCCTGGTGGATTTGATTTTCAACGGTTTTTTTTGAAATATGCAACCGGTTGGCAATTTCTTCACTGGTCAATCCTTCATGCCGGCTTAACCGGAAAATCATTTTACGTTTTTCAGGTAATTTTTCGATCGCTTTATTTGTCAGTTCCTGAAGATTATTGTATTCAATTTCCATTGTTGTGTCATCATGCTTCTCATCAAAGTCTTTCAGAAATTTGTCAAGGTATTTTTTTTGTCTTGCCTTTTTCCGGAAATATTTACGTATGGCATTATATGTAATTGTATATAAATATGCATTGAACGAAAGATGTTCTTTCAGTTCCTTACGTTTTTCCCAGATTTTCAGGAAAACTTCCTGTACAAGGCCTTCAGCATCTTCCTTTGAATCGAGATAACCATTTGCAAAATAATAGAGTTTTTTACTGTATTTTGAAAAGAGTTGATCGAATGCAAACAAATCTCCTTTTTTCAAAGATTCCACAAGCTGCCGATCGGTATTTTTAGTTTTTTCTGACAATTCAGGTTTGTTTAAGAAACAAAGTTAACCCTGTTAATTTAACATTACAAAATAATAAATAATTTTAGAACTTATCGATTAAATCAAAATGATAACGATTTTGTTAATTAACAGGGTAAATAATGCCGTTTAAAATTCAAAAAGAATAGACCTTAAGGGTTTGCTCCGCCAATAACACCGTAGAAGGACCTTTAGGAGATTTTTTTCTGTATTTTAAGAAAAAAACGATCATTAATATTCTAAATTTCAATTACTTTTAAAATAGGAAATGTTTGTTAAAAATAGTAATGTGGTACTCATTATCAGCGAAAAAAAGATTACATTTGATACTTAAAAAAAATCCGTGTAAGTAAGAATATCTAATGAAAGAAAAAATTTTAGGTTAAACTATTTAAAAAAAATGAAAAAATTTACACGAAAAAAAACGATAGTAATTATAATGATTGTTGGAACATTCTTTGGCTGCAATCTTGGTGAAGAGATTGTTATGGTCGACCGGCCTGATGCAGGTAAGGCAAATGATTATTATACGGGTAACAGACCTCCGCTGGTAGCAGGTTCTTTTATAAAACTTCCGGTTGGTTCTATAAAACCACAGGGATGGTTAAGGAAACAGCTTGAGTTGCAGGCTGACGGTTTCCACGGACATCTTCCTGAGATTAGCAGGTACCTGGACAAAGAAGGGAATGCTTGGTTAAGTCCTGATGGGCGTGGTGAGCGGGGATGGGAAGAAGAACCTTACTGGCTTAAGGGATTTAGTAACTGCGGTTATGTTCTGGGTAATGAACGTATGATCAAAGAATCACGTGTCTGGATAGAGGGAGCACTTAACAGCAGGCAATCTGACGGCTGGTTTGGTCCTTCATACAGGGAAGGTGGAGCTGCTACGAAACTTAAAGGACGGACAGACCTTTGGCCAAACATGATCATGCTGTTCTGCCTGCAGGACTATTATGAGTTTACCGGGAGTAAAGATAAACGTGTTATTGACCTTATGACCGGCTATTTCAGATACCTCTCAACAATTCCGGATGAGGATTTTTTGGTTGGATACTGGCCAAGGATAAGAGGAGGGGACATGCTGTACAGTGTCATCTGGCTTTATAACCGTACAGGGGAAGACTGGTTGCTCGATTTTGCCGGTAAAGTGCATCGTAATACGGCTAAATGGGAGCAGGATGTTATTAACTGGCATAATGTAAATATTTCGCAGGGTTTCGGTGAGCCTGCAACCTTTTACCTGGTATCGAAAGATTCAGCGCATCTTACTGCGGCAGATCGGAACTGGCAGAAAGTACGCGATCTGTATGGTCAGGTGCCCGGCGGTATGTTCGGTGGTGATGAGAACTGCCGCCCCGGCTATACAGGCCCACGCCAGGCAGTTGAAACTTGTGGGATGGTTGAAATGATGCTTTCGCATGAGATATTAATGATGATTTCCGGTGATACCAAATGGGCTGACCGCTGCGAAGATGTTGCATTTAATTCATTTCCTGCTTCAATGACTGCTGATCTGAAAGCATTGCGTTATCTTACTGCACCTAATCTGGTTCAGTCAGACTGGCACAGCAAAGCTCCAGGCTTACAAAATAGCGGTCCGATGCTGCTGATGGATCCTCATCGCCACCGTTGTTGCCAGCATAATGTAGGACATGGCTGGCCCTATTATGCCGAACATTTGTGGGCAGCAACAAGGGATAATGGTCTTGCAGCATTACTTTATTCTGCTTCTGAGGTTAACGCCACAGTTGGCAATGGTACAAGTGTGACAATTACAGAAAATACTCACTATCCTTTCGAAGAACAAATTGAGTTTGTTATGTCAATGCCTGACCAGGTATCGTTCCCTTTATATCTGCGCGTGCCGGGATGGTGCGACAAACCTGAACTGGAAATAAACGGTAAGCCGGAAAAAATCCCAGCCAGGCAAGGTTTGTATATACTTATTAAACGCATATGGTCAGACGGCGATAAAGTTAGTTTGAAGTTAAATATGGATATCAGGCTGACAAAATGGACGAAAAATAAAAATAGTGTTTCTGTAAGTCGCGGACCGTTAAGCTATTCACTTAAAATTGGCGAGAAATATGTTCGCCAGGGAGGTTCTGATAAGTGGCCTGCATGGGAAATATATCCGACAACAGACTGGAACTACGGGCTTGTGTTGGAGGGAGAAAATCCTGCTGCACAATTTGAATTTGTGCAAAGATCCTGGCCTGAAAATAATCAGCCTTTTGTAGCTGATGCTGCTCCGGTTGAAATAATGGCTAAAGCCAGGAAAATTCAGGCATGGCAACAGGATTCCCTGGGATTGGTTGGTAAGCTTCAACAGAGTCCGGTGAGAACTGATGAGCCGATCGAGACCGTTACCCTGATCCCTATGGGATGCGCGCGTTTAAGAATATCATCTTTTCCAACCGTTACAACAGACAGCAGCCAACCCCCGGTACAGTAAGTTTTTTTTTCATAATAATCAATATTTACCGGTTAGTTAGTAGTTTGTCATTTATCCGTTTGCTAAATATATTTTTCATAATCGGACACCAGGAGATGAGTGGGTGGACAATCTTCTTCAATAGCCGGAAAACGACCAACTTCACCGTAAAAACGGTTATCGTGTTCATCTTCATTGACTGAACTGACTTCGCCGATCAAAACGTTTCCCTTTCCTTCCTGACCGTATGAACCTTTCCAGTTGCTAAGTCCCCAAGAGCTCCATTCCGGTAAAAAAAACTTCTGCATGACAAAAAAATCCCCGGCTTTCTTAATAATGGTGTTTATTTCACTACGTTTCATTAAGTGCAAATTTTCAGTAATTTATTTGATCCACTCCATATAAAGATCATACGGCTTTTCAATTGATTCCCGGTATATAATATTCAATTGTTCGCCGGCATTCCTGTTTTGATAAGCAGCTTTGATGATGGCAATATCCTCAATGATACTTTCAGGATCAGTAGTATTGCCCAAACCTTCCGTAATACCGGCCATCATCAGCT
>JAUWBB010000134.1 GCA_030605195.1 Bacteroidota bacterium | reverse complement strand
GCACCACATATTTTGCCTCCAGGAACTTGGCTTTGTTTTCTGTCATGGTCAGTTTGTTTTAAGTTGATAAAAGTCAATGCAATTCTGGTAATACACCTTGTTTTTTTCTTCGGGATTAAAAGACTCGAAATACCTTAACGGGATATCAAGCACATCTATGTACTCTCCGGCCAGCCGGCATACAGGCCAGTCCGATCCCAGCATGATCCGGTCGGTCCCGAAGGCTTCCACAACGATATCGAGGTACTGAATAAAATCTTCATATTTCCAGTTCTTCAAATCTGCTTCAGTCACCATGCCTGAAATTTTGCACCAAACATTGGGCTGTGTTGCAAGGGATGAAATATCCTCCCTCCATGGATACAGTATCTCTGCCTTGATAAAAGGTTTTGAGATGTGATCGAGTACAAATTTCTGTTCCGTGAACATACTGGCCAATTCCACTGCCCTTTCAAGATGCTTGGGAAAAAGTAGCAGGTCATAGGTAAGATTATACTCCTGCAATTTTTCAATTCCCCGGACAAATGTGGGTTTCAGCATAAAATCATCATCCGCTTCATCATGTATAACATGCCTGACCCCAACCAGTTTGGAATGGTTCCCAAATTCAGCCAGCTGATTATCGAGATTATCAGATTGAAGGTCCACCCAGCCAACAACTCCCAGAATGAAGGGATTTTCATCTGCCAGTTCAAGCAGCCAGCGGATTTCCTCCAGTTTCTGCCTTGCCTGAACAACTACGGTTCCGGCTACATTTGCTTCTGGCAATTGTTTTTCCAGGTCAGCCGGCTGGTAATCTTGCTTCAGGACAGTCATGGAATCATCCATCCATCCATAATCAACAGGATTATAATTCCAGAGGTGATGATGTGCATCTATGATCATAAACAACCTTGTTTCTGAAATGTAAATTTCCATATCAAGGATCCCGACCTCTTTCATTCCCTGTGTAATTTCAGGCCAGGCTGCCCCTTTTGCATGGACTTTTTTATAATCCTCAATGAATTGAGCTTCCAGATCATATTTTCCTGCTGACAAATTCACTTTAAAAATCACATCATCCAGTCCCTCCTCAATCTTAGCAGATTTTTGCACATCAGCGACATAAAGAAAAGCCTGCTCAAAATCAGATTTCTCACCTGCCACCATCTTTCGTAACCTTCAGCCAATCGAGCGGCTACTTCCGGATACTGATCGATCACATTCCGGGTTTGGCTTAAATCTTCATTCATATTATACAGTTCATTTCCATTGACCAGGCGCCAGTCTTTATCCATCACTGAATACTTCTTGTATTTAACCAGGTTCTGTGTTCTTTGGGTATCCATATAGAGTATCTTGTTGGGCCAGTTTTGTCCCTTTCCGTATAAAAGAGGTTTTAGACTGATCCCATCCAATGGTTCAACCGGATTAAAATCAAAGCCTAACAGATCAACAAAAACGGATGATCCTTATTTTCTTCAATAAAATTTAATGCCTCCGAAAAGAATACATCCGTACAGTCACCTTCGTATTTTCCTGTTTGCCCATTGTGCCAGCAGGTATCATCAAAATAATCATTACCCCAGTAATCAGGCCCCTGGGTGATGTCTCCTCCACTATGCCGGACGACTTTGTGAAATTCCCCTGTCTTTGGCACGGTAAGGGTAGTTATCGCCTAAATGCCACTTGCCAAACATTCCGGTAGTGTACCCATTCCCGGCAAAAACCTGTGGCAGGATTATCTCATCCTCAAATAGCAGGGACCGTCCTGAAATGGTGTGAAATACATTTACCCTGTTTGTATGACGTCCGGACATCAAAGCTCCACGAGTTGGGGCACAGGTAGTTGATACATGGAAATTTGTAAAACGCACAGATTCTTGATAAAAATCATCGATAAGTGGTGTTTTAATATATTTGTTCCCTTTGCAGCCCAAATCACCCTTCCCCTGATCATCCGGGATTACAATAACTACATTTGGTTTTTTCTTAGGGGAGTCCATAGCTTTTACAGAAAATGGAGTAACCCATGAAAGCAATATCCCAAATGCCAATGTTACAGATAAAACTTTGTTTTTCATAACTGTTTAAAGTTTAGTTTTTAACTTAAATATGGGCATTTTTCAAATACCGGTTTACAAATTCATTGATTTTATTGAAGTTTTTCGCCAAATAATACGTGATGATGTTCCCGAAATATTTTTAAAATTATTACAAATTGGAAATGTCGAAAAACTAGTTTCTTAAACTTGACAGGTAATACATATAAAATTAAATATCAGGAGATTAGGAGATTATTTTCCTTTATTTTTTTAAAAACATAATCATTAATATTCTGATTTCCAATTACTTCTGAAGTAGGAAATGTTTGTAGGGTAATATTCAATGATAAGATTAAAACAAACAGATTCTATTTATCCGTTTGTTGATCGATTTGTTTGAATGGAAATTCTTTAGATGGGGTTCTTGCCTCCTTCATGATTTTCCGGATCTGTTCAACCATTTCCGGATGTTGCTCTGATACGTCGTTTTGCTCGCCGATATCATCAGACAGATTATATAATTCTATCTGAAGGCTATCCTTAAACATATTCTGCCGTACCCCTTTACAATCGCCCATTCTCACCATTTTCTGTCCTCCATAACTCGCAAATTCCATGTACAGATATTCGTGTTCTTCCTGATTGTCTTTACCCAGAAGAGTGGGAGCAAAGCTAATTCCGTCAATATCATCAGGATTTTTCTCAGAAACACCGGCAACTTCACTGAGGGTTGGCAAAATATCCTGAAAAGCACAAATGTGATCGCTTGTTGTTCCGGGTTTTATCTTACCGGGCCAGCTGGCAATAAACGGAACCCTGATACCGCCCTCATAAATACTTCCTTTAAGGCCCCTGAATAGTCCGGCGCTTTTAAAAAATTCCGAGTCGGAACCACCCAGGCGGTTATAGGTTGGTCCGTTGTCGGAAGTAAAAATTATTAAAGTGTTGTCCTCAATGTTTAGTTCTTCCAATAATGCCATGATCTGACCGATTCCTTTGTCCATATGCGTGATCATGGCAGCATACCCAGCCCGGGGAAAAGGATGTTGAAGATAACCCCGGTGTTTATAATCTTCTTCCTGGATTGATCCTTTATATTCTTCCAACGATTCTTCCGGTACCTGAATTGACAGGTGAGGAATTGCGAAAGGCAAGTATAGAAAAAAGGGCATGTTTTTGTTATTTTTTATAAACTGTAATGCTTCTTCAATGAACAGGTCCTGGGAGTATTGTTCTCCGGTTAATTCCCTGGTGTTGCCTTCAAGCCAGACCGTATCCTGGTTTTTTATCAGGAACCTTGGATAATGATTGTGGGCATGACGCTGGCAGTTAAAACCGTAAAACAGGTCAAAACCCTGGTTATTCGGATCTCCTTCCGACCCGGTTTTTCCAAGTCCCCATTTTCCAATAGCTGCAGTCGCATATCCTTCTGATTTAAGGATTTCGGCGATAGTTATGGTAGTATCAGGAATTGGTTTTTGACCCAGGAAACCATCCCCGCCTTTCACTTCAAAATTATTTCGCACATAGGAATGACCCGTATGTTTACCGGTCATCAACACACAGCGTGACGGAGCACATACAGGGCTTCCGGAGTAATGTTGCGTAAACCGTATTCCTTCCGCAGCGATCCTGTCGATATTCGGTGTTTTTATAATTTCCTGGCCATAACATCCCAGTTCATTGTATCCAAGATCATCAGCCAAAATAAAGATGATGTTGGGAGAGGTTGCTTTTTCCTGTTGAACAACGGTGCCGCAACCGGCTAAAGCTGCCAAAGTAATTCCCAGACCCATTGTACCGATTAAAGGTAGATTTTGTTTCATATGCATCATAAGATAATTTAAAATTTTAGAGAATTTAGAGGTGATTAAAGTAATAAAAAATACGTAACTAATCAGTATGATATAAACTCAAGGTAATTCTCTTATGTGATCATAACCAATATTTTTTTATAGTATTTTAGGGCTTAATTCACAATTTTAATATAAAGTTGCACACTTGTGCGGAAACGAATCTCTTTTCTTGGAGGTTAAAAAGTATTAAGTTTACCCACGGGATAAGGAAATTAGATTAATCAGGCTAGATGCAAGGGGCAGAATAACTAATAAATATTCCTCATCCGGCATAGCAGGGCAAAAAGTGATGGATTTATTGGTGAGGAGATCTTTGTCGGGTTGATGAATAATCCCCCCCGTATTGATGATATGCTATCTATTCTGGAGACACTAAACGAGGAGATATGGAAGAAAGAGATTGAGTTTCTTTACCGTTCTGTGGAGGGATAAAACCCGACAGGTGTATTGGTTTCAGCTGGTGTATGACAAATAGAAAGAGGCGCCAGGACTTAACCTGACACCTCTAACCTAAACATAGCCTAAACTTATGTTAACCGACCTATGGTAACATTAAATTAAGCTTCATCATAAGCAGTATTTTACAGGTCATAAACAATTGTCAATACTGGGGCAAGGGTACCACTTGAAGATCCATCAGAAGCTTCAGCTTCCCTTCCACCTGAACTGGAGGTTTCATTTTCAGTGCCCCCGCTTGGCTCCATAATAAAAGCCATACTATTTCCTGAGACCCAGTCTCCTCTAGCCACAATCTCTTGTACAATGGCAGCTAATTCGACAGTTTTTTCAGCAAGACCTGCATCTCCTTCAGAAACCCATTCAGGAATCTCCCAGACACTCTTTTCAATAGTTTTTGCCCTGCCTGTTATATTATACGGATCTACGGTAAAGGTTGTAGCATCTCCAACATTTTCTCCATAAATTGTTAGCTGTGCCGGGTCTGCTCCTTCAGCATCGCAGGTAAACTGGATGGTGGCGCTCAGAATTGTGGATCCCTGTGGGATGGTAATCCCATTAAACCTGAGACCAATTGTTTGAACTCCCTGCTCAATACCACCCTGTGTCCATGTGTCATATTCTCCAAGCTCAAGGTCTGAGCTTTCGAGCGCCATAGCTCCATTTAATTGTCCTTCCTCTGCGTCATCGAATGAATCCGGAGGAATTTGAACAACCAGAGTTGCAGATTCAACCACAGTAAACAAAACTCCATTTGATTCACCATCTACTGTGACGGTAACATTTCCTGTAGTTGCTCCCGCTGGCACAGTGGTGGTAATAGACGTAGCTGTGGATGCAATCACTATAGCTTCTGTTCCGTTAAAACTAACAGTATTTTCGTCAGGCGTTGTACTGAAGTCTGTACCGGTAATGGTTACTGTTGTCCCAACTTTGCCGCTTGATGGATCAATAGAGGTAATTGTTGGAATTATTGGTAGTGTGACAGTAAATGCATAGCCTGCTGATGTTTTAGCATTTGTTGTCACTGTGACCTCAGCTGCACCTGGGGCTGCACCCGCAGGTACGGTTGTTGTAATTTCTAAAGTTGTGGTTGCAGTAATAGTAGCAGCAGTTCCACTAAAGCTAACAACATTCCCAGCAACAGCAGAGCTAAAGTTATTACCAACAATAATAACCTCCTGGCCTTCAAAAGCGGCACCCGGGTTTATTTCCGTAATTGAAGGTGGTAGTATCCCCGGATTGTATAGATCTTCTGCGCACGACCATAATAATCCAATGATCGCTATAATGCTCATATAGAACATGAACGACTTATTTGCAATTGTCACTAATTTCTTCATAACTTCATAATTTTTATAGAATTAAAAATTGATAATAAATATATCGGTTAATGTTAACCGACCATTGGCAACAAATTATTTAGCTTCTTAATAATAACCATCATTTTGTATCAAGGGGTTAATATTGAGTTCATCTGTAGGTATAGGTAAAATAACCATGTAATGATCCCATTCAATTAGCAGAGGTGTATGTACTTCAAAAATTCTGGCAGAATTCGACCTTACAATATCCTTCTTATTTCTTATCAGGTCAAAGAACCGGTGACCTTCAGCAACAAGTTCTTTTCTTCTTTCGGTTAGAATTCTGTCAAGATTAACATTCGCCTGTGCTACTGTAGCTGCTGGATTAGCACGTTCAACAATTGCATTAAGATAAGTTGTTGCGTTTGCTGCATCTGCGTTCTTTATCGCAGCCTCGGCAGCTATTAGGTAAACTTCAGAAAGACGAAGAACAGATACATTACCTGCATATGCAGATGCTACCAGTGGACTTCCGGTTTCCTGGTGAGCCACTATTATTGCTTTAGTGTTGCCATTGCCAGGATATTTCAGAACCCTGCCCCATGTATTTGGATCTGCAGGATTACTTACCTGATCTATATATAGCATCTCTGTACGGATATCACCTGGATCAGATCTGATTAAATCGATAAGATCCTGAGTTGCGATAAACTGACCATAGCCATCCGGGTCGGAAAGGTTATTAACACTAGTCCCTCCACCATTATCAGATGTGCTATTTAAAACTGAAAATATTGCCTCAGAAGATCCGCTTTCGTTGGACCAGGAGTCAACATAATCGTCTCTGTCCATAAGAGTATATGGGCCATTGCTTATTACATCAACTGCCGTAGCATATGCGTTTGTATTATCCTCCATATATAAGTATACCCGTGCCAACAGAGTTTTTGCAGCCCAGTAGTTTATTTTACCTAATCTCTTATTTTTGGAGAGCAAAGGAATTGCTGCATTTAAATCGGCTAAAACCTGTGTATACACTTCAGCTACAGTATTTCTGGATAATTTTTCATAAGGATCTAATACCTTGGTTACAATCGGAACTCCCAATGATGCTCCATTATCATGGGAATATTGCCGACCGAACATCCTGCAAAGGTCAAAATGGACAAGAGCTCTGATAGCTAAAGCCTGACCCTCAATGTCCAATTTATCTTCGGCTTCAGCTTCCGTGACAGTCTTGATATCTTTAATAAATGATAATATGGAATTTACATGTCTTAGCAACGTATAAGGATGCGCCCAAATCATACCATTACCAGAATATTCCATATCCTCAGCAGTAAATGTATAGGAATACTGAATATATATCCTACCATACTCAGCAGTCTGCATGTCATCAGCCTTGACACCGTGATAGGTGATCATTTTTGCATTGTAATAATTGTTATTTTGTATAAGATTATATGCTCCATTCAATACAATCTGGGCGTCAGGAATAGTTTGTATATTATCGGGAGATTGAGAATTACTTGGAAACTCATCAAGAAAACCTTCCGAACATGACTGTGCTGCAATCAGCAATACAATCATAATTAGTTTAACTATATATTTTATTTTTTTCATTTTAATAAATTTTAAAATTTAATAATCTAAAAGCCAATCTCAAGACCGAAAGTCAAGGTTTTATTATTTGGCATCTCGAAATTTGTCATTCCATTAGCCCTTTGTTCCGGATCAACAATGTCCTGCGAACTCCATGTAAGATAATTGGTCGCCTGGGTATAAACAGTTATATTACTGATATTTAACCTTTCCACGAGAGATTTTGGCAAACTATAAGACAATGAAATATCTTTAAGCCGCAAAAAGTGATTTTCCAACACGAACCGGGAAGACCTTACGTCTGAGTCATTATTTCCTCCCCAAATTCTTTGAGGATGATAAGCAATATCACCAGGCTTTTGCCATCTGTCAAGCAGAGTTACCGGGATAGCGTACTTTACTTTATTACCGTCATTCCAGGATTTATATCCTGTATCAAGATAGAGCAGGCCTCCAACTGCGAAATTGAAAAGGAAGGATAAATTAAATCCCTTATATGACAAATTATTACCAAAGCTACCAAAGAAATCAGGATCTGC
>JAUWBB010000111.1 GCA_030605195.1 Bacteroidota bacterium | reverse complement strand
TTTGAAAACACAAAAATACAACTAATAATAAGCAGGTAGAAAACATTATTTTTTTTCATGATTATTACTCCTAAAAGTTTATGATTATTAATTTCTAACACTTACGATTGACAAATCCTTTTGTTTTTCATTCGACCTGGTCATATTTTAAGTCATAACTATCACCTCATGATTTAAAATTGAATTTATTTTGAATTGACTCCAACCGTCTTTTACGACAGCTGGAATTTTCTGACCGGCCACCAGCAGATTCAGATATTCGCCATTAACATCTTCTGTAAGTTTGATTCTAACGGAAATTGGTCCGATTGGAATAAGTTCATCTATCGGTTTACGCCATGTTGCTGAACTGGTCAGATTAGCAATATGCAAAATCAGACGACCCGGTTGGTGATACATGTTACAATCAACCAAACCCGCACCTTCAACAACAAGTGGTATGTCGTCTTTTGAGGCCCAGCGGATGAGGTTTGCCAATAGGTTCCCATGGTCAGGAAGATTTCTACGGGCAAATTGTCTGTCCAGATCAGCTGGCATATAAGCGATACGACCGCCTCCCGAGGTTGTGTTCAGAATCAGACCTGGAATGTCCGTTTTCGGTTCGACCATCCATGCCATCTCGGGTGGATGTGTGATAAACTGGGGAATAAAAGTCATCAGTACTTGCGCCCGGGAGTCAGTTCTGACAGACTCCAGTAAGCCACCAAAGGGGAGGATATCCGTTTCATCGAATCCTTTTAATACAGGATGGCGCTTTCCGCTAACCATCGGCTCTGTACCGTTTTTCGGGCTATCAATGTTTCTACGCAGTTCAGGAGTGAGACGGAGGTAGGTGTGATACGATCGTCTTGCCCAACTTCTGAGAGTTGTTTCTGAATTCGTTTTACTCTGCTTTTCCAAATGGGTACCAAACAGATCACCCAGGGCATAGTCTGGCCGGCGATCACCAAATTTATTATATAAGCTGCTCTCCCCGGTAGCAATCAGACCTCCTCCTCCTTCAACAAAGCGTCTTACCCTGGCAACGTGATCATTTGTCATGACACCAATATTTGGCAGTACCAACAATGATAACTGCCCCGTGTCACGGTCAATATGATCCGCATTCACAGGCATATATGGTATCCGGGCTCGAACAAGCGCTTGTATTATACCGCGCGTTGGGAGGTCTACCAGCAGAGAGGCCTCGTCACGACCATAGAAATTCGTATTATCTTCAGACCACACCACACCGACAGTAGCAACAGGATTCCGATTAAACAGGAATTCTTCATTCGCTTTTTGCCATCGGTAGATCGGTTCCACTGTGTGATACATGCGACTATCTTCATGGTAACCACTAATATGATGCCACCATGGTGCGATACCACCTGCCATACCTTCCAACATCCACATCTGAGCCTCCGATGCAGCTCTACTCGCCACACGGAAATGATGAGGTGATCCATGTATATACATCGCCATGCTTTCAGCAACAATTTTGTCCCACCCAACCAGACCATGAATGCGCTTGCCGGTGTCTGAGTTTTGATTAAAACCACCCAAATGGCTTCGCGACTGCGCGTCAATCATAATTATGTCGGCACGATCACATATCTCTTTTAAGTCGCAAAATCCCCTGGTCTGTCCACTAATGGAGCTACTGATCATACCTGACCAGGTACAGTCTGGCCCACCTGCTGATTTAGTAATTCGGTTGTTAAAATCCCATTGTTCTAACCTCCTGCTATAATTCCATTCAATCCAATCCAGGTAAACCGAATCATCCCAGTTCTTTACCCGGGGTATTTCCTTACCCGTTTTCGCCCGGAAACTCTTTTTGCAATTCTCACAGTAACAGGGACTTTCGCGACCCAGTCCCTCCCAGCTATTGTCAGTGATTCCTTCCGGCTGATATAATGTTGAGATCTCAGTCAGGATTGCCGGGATATGCTGGCTATAGTAAGGGCCATTGATACAGGTTATAAAAAGTTCGTCGCGATATTTGTAAGGATTGCCATCTGCATCGATGGAAAACCAGTCAGGGTGTGCCTTGTAAAACTCTTCATGAACTTTACCGGAATCCATGCGGGCAAACACCGCTAAACCATCTTCATGAGCGGTGCGACATAGATCACCAAAAAGGTCATGATCCCCTAGAAATTTCGCCCGGCGATGAAGTGGTACTTTGCTGGGATAATAAGCAACAATACCGCCTGCGTTTAATACTATACCTTGTGTCTCTGTCCTTTTCCAGTACTTACGCCACCATTCAATGTCGAAGTTAGCAGCATTATCTTCTGTAATGTTAATCTGTCCCCAGCGTGTCAGGCGTCGATACCAAGGGATTTCGTCTTTAGGTGTACTTTCCTTGACGGAACTATTTGAAGAGGAAGTAAGTAAATTTGCGCTCGCGAGAGTGACAGTTGCGGCAGTAGCTTTCTTAAGGAAAGATCGGCGGCTATTACCCGAATTGTCACTTGCTCTTGATATATCCTTTTTTTTTAATTTTGAATAGCTCATATTTTAGGTCATCACTATAACCTCATGATCTAATATTGAATTTATTTTGAAATGGCTCCAACCGTCTTTTACGACAGCAGGAATTTTTTGACCGGCCACCAGCAGGTTCAGATATTCACCTTTAACATCTTTTGTAAGTTTGATTCTGACTGAAATTGGTCCGATTGAAATATATTCGTTTATAGGTTGGCGCCATGTGCCTGCGCTGGTCAGATTGGCGATATGAAAAATCAAACGACCTGGTTGTTGATATATGTTACAATCAACCAAACCCGCACCCTCAACAGTCAGAGGGATGTCGTCTTTTGACGTCCAGCGGATAATGTTTGCAAGCAGGTTCCCATGATCCGGAAGATTGTAGCTGGCAAACTGTCTGTCGAGGTCTGCCGGCATAAAAGCTACGCGACTGCCATTAGGCATTGTATTCAGAATCAAACCCGGGATATCAGTTTTCGGTTCACGCATCCAGGCTGTTTCTGGTGGATAAATAGGAAATTCAGGAATAAAGGTCATTATTACTTTAGCGCTGGCATCAGTCCGAACAGAAGTTAGCAACCCACCAAAAGGAAGTATGTCCGTCTGTTCAAAACCATTTAATACAACATGACGCTCGCCAACAACAGCAGGTTCCGTACCAGTTTGAGGTCCGTACACCTGGCTTCGCATCTCTGGTGATAGACGAAGGTACGTGTGAGAAGTAGTTCTACGTCCCAAATTTCTTAATGAGGATCCACCTTTATAATTCGCTGCCACATGAGCACCATACAAATCACACAGAGCATAATCCTTTAATGAATCTCCAGATTCGTTGAACAAGCTGCTTTCGTCAGTTGCAAACAAATTGCCACCACGCTCGACAAAGCGTTTAACACTTGAGACCTGATTAACTGTCATGCTTCCAAAATTTGGCAATACCAGTAAACTAAATTTTGATCCATCACGGTCGATGTGATCCGCGTGAACTGGCTGATATGGTATTCGGGCCCGGATTAGCGCCTGGGTAATACCACGCCATGGGAGATCTACCAACAGAGAAGCCTCGTCACGACCATAGAAATCCGTATTTTCTTGTGACCACACAACTCCGATTGTTCCGATAGGGGTACGGTTAATCAGGAATTCTTCATTTGCTTTATGCCACCGATAGATCGGTTCAGCCGTGTGATACATCCGACGATCTTCGTGGTAAGCACCTACATGATGCCACCAGGGTTGGATACCACCAGCAAAACCTTCCAGCATCCACATACGAGCCTCCGGTACTGGTTTGGTTGCCACACGGAACGTAGGTCTTCCTGCTTGATACATTGCCATGCTATCGGGTATTAGCTTTTCCCAACCTAACAATCCATGAATTAACTTTCCAATATCCGACATATGCTGAAAACCAACTGAATCACTGCGGGCCTGGTGATCAAGCATAATAATGTCAGCACGACTACATATCGCTTTATAGTCGCGAAAACGACTGGACTGTCCACGGATTGAGCCACTATTCATACCTGACCAGATGCAGTTTGGCCCCCCTGCTGCTTTTGTTGTGCGGTTGTTCAAATCCCAGATTTCCAACCTCCGGTCATAATTCCATCGAATCCATTGCCGGTATACCGGATCATCCCAGTTCTTTACCCGGGGTATTTCCTTACCTGTTTTCTCCCGGAAACTCTTTTTGCAATTCTCACAGTAACAAATCCTATTACGACCCAGACCACTCCAACTATTATCGGTGAATCCTTCCGGATGATATAATTTTGCGATCTCGGTCAGTACTGCCGGGATATGTTCGTTATAGTAGGGACTATTGACACAGGTTACATAAAGATCGCCTGCCCTGTACGGTTTGCCATCTGCATCGATGGCAAACCAATCGGGGTGCGCTTTGTAAAACTCTTCATGTGCACGGTTTGAATCCATGCGGGCAAAGACAACCAACCCATCTTCATGAGCGGCACGACATAGATCACCAAAAAGGTCACGACCCTGGAGATACTGAGCCTTGTAATGAAGTGGTATTTTGGTGGGATAATAAGCCACTATGCCTCCTGCATTAACTACTACACCTTGTGTCTGCGTGTTTTTCCAGTGCTTACGCCACCAGTCAATGTCGTAGTTGATAGGATCCTTTTCAGTAATGTTAGTCTGACCCCAGCGTGTCACGCGTCGATACCATGGGATTTCGTTTTCAGGTTCACTGTCGTTGACGGAACTATCTGCAGGGAAAGTAGGTAAATTTGCGCCTGCGAGCGTGACAGTTGCGGCAGTAACTTTCTTAAAGAAAGACCGGCGACTGTTACCTGCATTGTGACTTGCGCCTGATATATCCGGATGATTTAATTTTGAATTACTCATTGCTATATACTTTATAGATAATTTAGTTTTGTTTTCGGCTTGTGAATATCAAAATGCAGAGATATTTCTATCTCTGCAATATGTCACATGTCATGATCATTCATATCCTGGATTCTGCGGGAATACTGTAGGATCATTTACTAAATCAATCTGAGCTAAAGGTAATGGGTAAAGTGTCATATATGGAAGCATACCACTGCCCGCCATTACATTTAATGCCTGACCGGTTCTTACCAAGTCAAACCATCTATGACCCTCAAATGCTAGCTCAAATCTTCGTTCCAGGACTATTGCATCACGCATAGCCGACTGTGATAAACCACCGGGAATTGGGGTCAATCCAGCCCTTTCATGAACCATATTCAGATAAGTGCGGGCCTGATCGGTTTTACCGTTTTCATTTAAAGCTTCAGCATACATTAACAAAACATCTGCATAACGTATTATTTTCCAATTGGCCTTACTGTCATTTGCAGCTGCCACAGGGGTAATATATTTTTTGGTATAGTACTGATTAGTATTTGATGGAATTTGATAAAAAACTGAGTCAACACCATAATATCCCCCAAATACACCACAGGTAACATCAAATCTCTTATCGTTTACATCAAATAAATCAATAAATAGCTGAGTGGGACTACATTCCTCATTTCCATTCCCACCTATGCCATAAAATGTAGCCATTCCAGCATTATTAGGCAAAAACCTATTAGTAACACTAGAACCTTCTCCCATTCCCTCCTCGTATTCAACATCGTATATATATTCGCTATGGTGTTCACTCGAATAATCAAATAAATCATTATAGTTTGGCAAAAGGGCATATCCCATGGTAGTGACTTCCTGTAACTTAGTTTCAGCCTTCTGAAAATCACTTAATGTTAGATAAACTTTGCCTAATATAGCCTTAGCTGCACCTTTTGTAGGTCTTCCGACATCATTTCCCGAATAGCTTACAGGTAATACATTTTCAGCTGCTAATAAATCAGGAATGATAACTTGACTATATATAGTAGCCACAGCTTCCCGACCTGTTGAATACCCTTCCTCAATTGATAAAGGAGTAGTAGTCATTGGAACATCCCCGAATATCCTTACTAAATCAAAATATGCGAGGGCTCTGAGAAATTTTGCTTCCGCTGCGTATTGTGCTTTGTTTAGCACATCCGCTTCTTCAAGTTTAGCTAAAATAGTATTTATGCGAAATAACGCTCTATAATAATTCTGCCATGCAGAACTACATGCTCCATCAGTGCTTGTCATTTCAAAAGTATCGGAAAATGACTGACTATTATTTTTATATATCTCCTGAAAACAATCATCAGCGCGTACATCACCAAATATATACATACTCGGATATAGCGATTGCCATATATTATAGACGGCAGTTAAAGCATCTACAAAATCCTTATCTGTTTTGTATAAAATATCAGTACTTACTGTCGATATTGGTATTAAATCAATGAAATCCTTTTGGCATGACATCATAAATATTGATGTGAATGCTATTATACTAATTAGTTTTTTCATAACTTTTACTTTATTTAAAATAATTTGATATTAAAATGTTACATTTAATCCCATAGTAAAGGTTCTTGCTAAAGGCCAGTTCCAAGCAAAAATTCCAGGTCGTAATGGATCGGAATAATTGCTAACTTCCGGATTAACAAGCATATAATCTGTAATTAACAATGCGTTAGCAACATTAATATATGCTCTCAATGAGCTTAAGTAGAGTTTTCCGACAATTTGATCAGGAAATGAATAGCTCAGGTTAATATTATTAATCTTAAAGTAAGTCCCGTTATCAACATGTCTGTCGGATCTCTCTCGGACTCCTCCTGTCGGACTATTATTCGGTCTACAACTCCAATTATCGCCCGGTTCTGCTTCTGATATAAAGTAGTCTCTATGAATACTAGGTTGCTTATAACGAGCTCTTGTATAAAATAAATAATCATTGGTAGTCATGAGGTCATTCCCTACAGAGCCTTGAACAGATATAGCTAAACTGATATTTTTATAAGAAAAAGTATTTGTCATTCCGTAATAAAAATCAGGATATGGGTTTCCAATGACAGTTCTATCATCCGGAGTTATTCTACCATCAGGTACTCCATCCGGCCCGCTGACATCCGTAAATCTTATATCACCCAGTCGTGATTCAGCAGAAGTACCAATACCATAAAGTGGGCCAGCATCCACTTCAGCCTGAGTCTGAAAAACACCGTCGATTTTATACCCGTAAAACATACCCATTGGTTGACCTATTTGTGTTATATGGTTTCTACCTACAATGTCAGCGCCTTCCGGACCTAACTCTAAAACTTTGTTTTTGAAAGAAGAAATATTAAAGTCAGTGTTCCATACAAAATTTTCAACAAAGTTCCTGGTATTTAATGTAAATTCCCATCCTTTATTCTCAACTTTACCAATATTCTCTAAAGAAGTATTAAATCCTGTAATTTGTGGAACATAAACACTAAGTAAAAGCTTGTGATTTATCGTCCTAAAATAATCAGCAGTAAAAGATATTCTATTTTTGAATAAGCTTGCATCAATACCCGTGTTAAATGATTTCTGCTTCTCCCATGTCAAAAATGTATTAGCAAATCGCGCTGGAGCATATCCTCCAACTGCATTACCACCAAAGGTGTAAGATTCATAACTGATAGTAGCAATGTGAGCATAATTACCAATATTGTTATTCCCTGTTTCACCATAACTGGCTCTTATTTTAATATCGTTTATGAAACTAATTTCTTTTAGGAATTCTTCATCTGAAATTCTCCATGCCAGAGCTGCAGAAGGGAAATAACCATATTTTTTATCACTGCCGAAACGTGATGAACCATCTGTTCGTATAGAAGCGGTTACATAATATTTGTATTTAAAGTTATAATTAACCCTTGCCAGATATGAAATCAATGTCCATTGGCTCTCATCTGAATTGCCGCGGTATATATTGTTACTTACAGCATTTAAGGTATAAACAAGATTATTCGGGTATTCTCTACTCCTAATATAATTCCCTGCATTATGTTGTTTCTGGGTAGTATATCCTAATAAACCCGTAATATTATGCCTATTAAAACTTTTGCTATAGTTCAATGTTGTCTCTGTTATCCAGTTTAAAGAAAATGATCTGTCGTCCTCCCCATCTGCTATAGTACGAGCAAAAACGGTCTCTTTAGGGGTAAATTTAAAATAATGCCGGTTACGAGTGTTGGCTCCCACCATGATATTAAGGTTAAGGGCATCAGTAAATTCATATACTGCACTCATATTTGCCAAAGTTCTTTGATATTTTTCTTGCCTATTTATTAATTCTATTTGTGCTACAGGATTCCACACATTATTTGTTGCATCATTACCATATCCACTGTAATAACTCCCATCATCATTATATATGGGATACCAGTGTTGCCAGGTCATAGCAGCTCCAAAAACACCCTCACCACCACCTTGTCCACCATTACCATCAAAATCTTTGGACGTTGAATAAGAAGTATTGAGATTTACTTTAATTGCCAGCTTTTTTGAAAGTTGTGCATCCAGATTGGCTCTCAAAGAGTATCTCTTGTAATTGCTGGTTTTTACAAGACCATCCTGATCAAAATATTCACCACTTAAAGAATACCTTAAAGCCTCAGTTCCTCCACTAGCAGAAAGGTTGTAACTTTGCAGGGGTGCAGTCTGGAAAGTATGATCAAAGGCATCGGAATTAACGGTGTTTCGTCCTTCAAGAACATCATCAATCGTTACAGGTAATCTATAAGTCCAAGTTGTTGGATCTCCTGAAACATCATATCCTCTGTCAAGATTTTGATTTCTAACTCCATAATAGTAGTACCATGCTTGTTCTTCCATAGTAAGAAACTCCGGAAGTTTCAATACCTTTT
>JAUWBB010000249.1 GCA_030605195.1 Bacteroidota bacterium | reverse complement strand
CGGCTTTCGAAGTTTGCCCTGGACGTGGTTTTTTATGCGAAAACAACCGAGTGGAAACTTTCCTATGATGGCCGTAATAAAGAACCTGTAACATTACCTGTAAAATTTCCTTTATTGCTTTCGCAGGGAGTGGAGGGCATTGCAGTTGGACTGGCATCGAAGATCTTACCTCATAATATCAACGAACTGATCGATGCTTCGATTAATTACCTGCAAAGAAAACCGTTTGAATTGTATCCTGATTTTCCTACCGGGGGGCTTGCCGACTTTACAAGGTATAATGACGGTTTAAGGGGAGGACTTGTAAAGGTAAGGGCAAATGTTAAGAAGGTCGATAAAAAAACACTGGCGGTTACTGAAATTCCATTTGGAAAAACAACATCCACCCTCATTGAATCAATTATAAAGGCAAATGAAAGAGGAAAAATAAAAATTAAAAAAATTGATGACAATACAGCAGAGAATGTTGAGATTATTATTTATTTAAATCCGGGAGTTTCTGCCGATAAAACAATTGATGCTCTGTTTGCATTTACCGATTGCGAAATCTCTATTTCACCCAATGTCTGTGCTATCGAAGAAAACAAACCGCGGTTTCTTGGTGTTACCGAAATCCTGAAAAATTCTACTCAAAATACCGTAACGCTGTTAACCAGGGAACTTGAAATCCGAAAAAAAGAGCTGGAAGATGAATGGCATTTATCTTCACTTGAAAAAATCTTTATAGAAAATAAAATATACCGTGAAATTGAGGATTGCGAAACATGGGAATCAATTATTCAAACCATCGACAAGGGATTAAAACCCTTCCGGAAATATTTACTCAGGGATATAACCAGAGAGGATATAATCAAATTGACAGAAATAAAGATAAAGAGGATTTCAAAGTATGATTCCAAAAGGGCAGATGAAAACATCAAAAAGCTGGAGGTAGAAATTGACGAAGTAAAAAATCACCTGAACAACATTATTCCATATACAATTAATTATTTCAGGCAAATAAAGAAAAAATATGGTAAGGGCCGTGAAAGGAAGACTGAAATCCGCAATTTCGACACCATAGTGGCTACCAAAGTTGTTGCTACAAATGCCAGATTATATGTAAACAAAAAAGAGGGATTTGCAGGCACAAGCCTTAAAAAGGATGAATATGTTTGTGATTGTTCTGATATAGATGATATAATCGTATTCAGAAAAGACGGGACTTGCCTGATTACAAAGGTTACAGATAAATTATTTGTGGGAAAAGATATTCTTCACATTGCAGTATTTAAAAAAGATGATAAGCGAACTATTTATAATATCGTTTACCGGGATGGGAAAAGGGGTAATATCTTGGTGAAGCGAGCAGCGATCACTGGTATAACCCGGGATAAAGAGTATAACATTACCAAAGGCAAACCCGATTCAAGGATTCTTTATTTCAGTGCTAATCCGAACGGCGAATCAGAAGTGATCCGGGTTAGTTTGAAGCCTAAACCCAGGTTGAGAAACCTGGTTTTTGAATATGATTTTGGTGATCTTGCCATTAAAGGCAGAAATTCAATAGGGAATATTCTCACCAGACATTCTGTGATGAAAATAACCCTGAAAGAAAAAGGAGTTTCAACATTAGGGGGTAGGAAAATATGGTTCGATGAGGGTGTGAACCGATTGAATGCCGATGGCAGAGGAAAATTCCTTGGAGAGTTTGGAGGAGAGGATAAAATTCTTGTCCTGACAAAGAGCGGAACCTTCAGGCTTTCGAACTTTGACCTGTCGAACCATTATGAAGATGATATTTTAATCCTTGAGAAATTTATTCCGGATAAGGTGTTTTCCGCTGTTTATTATGATGCCGGCCTGAAATTTTATTATGTAAAACGTTTTGCCATTGAGCCTACGGAAAAAACTCAAAGTTTTATCAACGGTAATCCCGAATCCCGTTTAGAATGTTTTACGCGAGTTAGGTATCCGCGGTTTGAGATCACGTTTGGAGGCCGCAATAAAAAAAGGCCAAATAAAATTATTGAAGCAGCCGAATTCATAGGGATAAAAAGTTATAAAGCCAAAGGCAAGCGTTTAACCAAGTACGAAGTTGAAAGCATAGCTGAACTTGAACCCCTTGTTGAGGAACAACCCGGATTACAACAGAATGGGAATGGTGAAGAAGAGAATATGCCTATGTTGGAACCCGACAAAGAAAAAGGCCAAATGTCCCTGGATTTTTAAATCGATTATTTTGAGAATTTTCCTGATTGGATTTATGGGAAGTGGAAAAACAACTGCAGGTAAAGAACTTGCAGGCAGATTGAACTATTCCTTTGTTGATCTTGATCTGTATATTGAAAAGAAAGAGAAAAGAACCATTAGTACAATATTTTCGGATGAAGGAGAAAAGAATTTCCGGAAAATTGAGAGTAGGCTGTTAAAGGAAATTGTGAAGACAGATAATATTGTAGTGGCTTGTGGTGGTGGTACACCGTGTTATTCTGATAATATGCTTTTTATGAAAGAAAAGGGACAAACCGTATACCTTGAAATGCCGGTTGGTGCCCTGATAAACAGGTTGAAAAATTCCTATGGAGAGCGTCCGCTCCTTAAAGGAAAGAGCAAAGAGGAACTCGGGAATTATATTTCTTCTACATTAGCTGAAAGAGAAAAGTATTACCAAAAGGCTCATTATACCGTAAACGCACTCAATCTGAAGGTTGATTCAATCCTTATTTTTTTCATCTGATTTTCCCTCCTTCACAAATTCTTCGCGTAGATCAATTTTGAGATACCGGGATAGGTGCTTAGTTCCAAATATAAAAAGGAATTGTATCCGAAAATGCTGAAATCATTTTATATACATAAGCTATTAATCAAAATAATACAAAATATCTAAAACTATATAAAACATAAGGTTAGAGTTTTGTCGGGGTTAACATTTTTTTCTTTCCGTGAAATACGATATTTTTGTAACTTATAATTATATTAAGGAACAATTCAAATGGTGTCAGGTGTTTCCACCTGACAATAAAAACAGTCGTTTGTAAATAACCAACAGCATATTAAATAATAAAATGATTTAAAAACCATGAAGCCAATAGTTTTAATATTCATCATTCTGTTTTCCGCTCCTTGTTTTACAACAAAGGATTTTCAAATCATTGATGCGACCTCACAGGAATTTCTGGGGGGTATACCCGAAGCCGGCTATGGCACAAATTACAGACTGGTGTTACTGGCTCAGAAAAGTTCTCGGAAGCTAACAATTGATCAAATGTGGATCGGGAATAAGTTTTTTGAAGTTACGGCGAAAAAAAAGGATCATGCTCCCAATGATTATAGTTTCGCTAAGAATGATACTATTATTTTAGCCTTTTCGGATATAACAAAACCCAATAAGGAAGGGGAAATTATTTCAAAAGTACTTGAAAAAAAACCGGATCCTCCGTACGATTTCCATGGAGATGCCCTGATTGGCTTTACACTTAAAGAAAAACGCAAATACAAAGAAGTACCGGCATTTAGAAAATTGGAGAAACAGGTTTATCACTAAGATATAGTTTAAGAAAAAGTCTTATTTTTTTTAACTGATAAGTGTGTTGAGAGGAAAAAAACAAGATGTTATGAAATGTTATATGTTATAAGTTAAAAGTTATAGGTTTTTTATTAAAAGTCCAATGTTAGAATAACTAATAACTTATAAATTATAACGTATAACAAATAATGATGAAGGCATCCCTTTGGGAGTAGAAAAAAACCAATTATTGCGGTCTTACTACAATAATCCAAGACCGATGGTCTTGTCTTTGGATAGCATCTTAAATGTTGAGAGAACTAATATTTACCTAATGAACAATAAAGTTATCCTGATAATCCTTGATGGCTGGGGTATTGGTGATAAAACCCGGGCTGATGTGATTTATAATGCCAAAACCCCCACCATGGATGGTTTACAAAAAAAATACCCGAATTCTTTTCTAAAAACTTCAGGCGAAGATGTCGGGTTACCGGAAGGACAAATGGGGAATTCAGAAGTAGGACATTTGAATATCGGCGCAGGAAGGATATTGTATCAGGATCTGGTAAAAATTAATAAAGCGATAAAGAATAATTCCATTAAAAAAAACAATATTCTTACGGATGCTTTTAAGTATGCCGGGGAAAAAGATAAAAGTGTTCATTTTATCGGTCTGGTTTCAGATGGCGGTGTTCATTCCCTTGATAAGCACCTGTTTAAATTGTGTGATATTACAAAAGACTTTAATTTAAAAAGGGTGTACATCCATGCTCTGACCGATGGGCGCGATACGGATCCGCGAAGTGGTCTTGGATTCATTCAATCCCTTGAGAATTATCTGAAGACCTCTAATGGAGAGATCGCAACCTTAACGGGTAGATATTATACCATGGACAGGGATAACCGGTGGGAGAGAATAAAAACAGGGTATGATGCTTTGGTTTTTGGTAAAGGGAAACACACACCGAACCTGATTGAAGCGATTCAGGAATCCTATAACGAGGGCATCACCGATGAATTCATAAAACCCATTGTGAAGGTTAATGAAAAAAATGAACCGGTTGGCTTAATTCAGGAGGGGGATGTGGTTGTTTGTTTCAATTTCAGAACAGACAGATTAAGGGAAATTACTATTGCACTTACTCAACAGAACATGCCCGAAAAAGGAATGAAAACAATACCGTTGTATTACCTGACTTTGGCACGGTATGATGATACCTTTAAAAACATCAGAATTATTTATGATAAGGAAAACGTTAGTAATGCCCTGGGTGAAATTCTGTCAAAGGCAGGGAAAAAACAGATACGTATTGCTGAAACTGAAAAATATGCACACGTTACTTTTTTCTTTTCCGGGGGAAGGGAAGAAAAGTTTGAGAATGAAAACCGGATTTTAGTCCCTTCGCCAAAAGTTCCGACATACGACATGCAACCGGAAATGAGTGCTTATCTGGTTAAGGATGCAATTGTAAAGGAATTGGAAAAACAGGAAGCAGATTTTGTATGCCTGAATTTTGCTAACGGTGATATGGTAGGCCATACAGGAATTTATGAGGCAATTGTGAAAGCTGTGGAAACAGTGGATGAATGTGTGGGTGAAGTGGTGAAAACAGCAAAGGAAAACAACTATACTGCT
>JAUWBB010000308.1 GCA_030605195.1 Bacteroidota bacterium | reverse complement strand
CCCAAATACTCCATGCTGGAAAGGTGGGTGGAAGACGGGTTATTGGATACACTCAACCATGAAGTGATAGGATGTATCCCTTTTTCCCCTCTAGCCCAGGGTCTCCTTACAAATAAATACATTAAAGGTATACCGAAAGGCTCCAGGGCTGATAAGCCTCATGGTTTTTTGGAAGCCTCTGCCATTACACCTGAATTGGTAAAAAAACTGACAAAACTAAACCAGGTGGCGGAAAAGAGGGGGCAATCGCTGGCTCAAATGGCGCTGGCATGGATACTTAAGGATTCCCGGATCACATCTGTCCTTATTGGCGCCAGCTCCGTGAACCAGCTTCAGGATTCATTGAAATGTCTCGATAACACTAAGTTTTCGGAAGAGGAATTATCGGCAATCGAACAAATTCTGGCAACTTGACTAATAAAAATGATGTCTGATGCATATCAACTGACCAGATAGATTTTCATCTGATAATAAAAATTGTCGGATGGAAACCTGTCTGCCCAACCCAACTGGCCAAGCGGGTGAGCCAGGCAGGCATCCGACACCATTGAAATATGAAGACTCAAAAAACTTTTACATTAGCTACCCTGTTTTCTTCACCGGCATTATACGCCGGTACAGCCGGTCCTTCGGATAATGAAATCTGGTTATTGATAATACCTGCAACCCTGTTGATCCTGTTCGTTGGGATTCCACCTTTATACAGGTTCATCAAAAAAAAGATTTCAGAATGGAAAGAATCATGGTCATATCATTCATCCAATTCAGAAGTATTTAATAATGGTTTTCCCTAAGTATAACCTAAAAAATTTATCTGAACTAAGCGCAGCGATTTCACGAATTAATTTTTCAGGTGGTTATTAAGTTATATGTTAATTGACAGATGATGGGTGCTGGGTACTGGGTGCTGGGCCTGCCCCGTTCACCCCGTTGGATTTATTGATTTATCCTACGGAGTTAACCACGTTGGATTTATTAATTTATCCTACGGGGTAAACTTTTATCTTTTATTAATGCAGTTAACTTTAGTTCCATGAAAAACCTTTCAATCCGAACTGCCAGGCCGGAGGATACACCCATAATACTCGGGTTCATTAAAGAGCTGGCTTCTTATGAGAAGCTTGAAAATGAAGTAGTGGCAACGGAAGATTTACTGAATGAATCGCTTTTCGGAGAAAGACCATATGCCGAAGTCATTTTAGCCGAAATTAATGGGAAATCAGCAGGTTTTGCCCTGTTCTTTTTTAACTTTTCTACTTTCCTCGGACAACCCGGACTCTATATAGAAGACCTTTATGTCAAACCGGAATTCAGGAGCAGGGGAATTGGAAAAGAGTTGTTAAAACACTGCGCTACGCTTGCAAAAGAAAGAAATTGCGGGAGGATGGAATGGTGGGTATTGAAATGGAATCCTGCCAGAAAGTTTTATGAGAACCTTGGGGCTAAGGCAATGGACGAATGGGTTGTATACAGGATTACCGGAAACCCTCTTGAAAAACTTACAAACCAAAACATTTAAATGCAGGGAACACCCGCCCCATAACAATTTTATTCTGCTATCATAGTACAACCTTCCAGCGTCCCCGGACCTGGAAGAGTTGTCATAAAAATAATGCTGTTCCAGACTCTGCCAGGTCCTGCCTGCCCGACTGCGTCGGGCGGACTCTGGCAGGTCTTTCAATAAATTAAAGTGCAGACAGATATTTATCAGTACCTCTGATTTCCATAATTTCTCCAAAATAGAATCGATGATAATCTTTCTGAGGATAATTCTTCTCAATTGAATCATCTAAAAAATTGACAGGTTTAAAATCATCCCAGTAAACTTTTTTACACTCGATTATTAATTCTGCTTCCTTAAAAGAAGGTGCTGATACTTTCTGAGAAGGGACAATATTTAGCTTTGTTTCTGCAATTTTATCACAATCACGACCGGATTTATTACCAAGCAATAACAGATCGTTCCTGTATTTTTTATTGAAAGCACATAGTGTAAAGGTTTCATATTTATTTATAAATTCATATGTATACCGGGTTGGTCGAACAACAACAACAGCGACCGGTTTGTTCCACATTATTCCAAAATATCCCCAACCGACAGTCATGGTATTATAATGTTTCATACTGTAATCTCCACTTGTCAGAAGAAACCATTGATTTAACCATAAATCATTAACTTTTACTACGAATTCATCAATTGAAATAGATTTCATTTCTTTAAAATTAATTTTAATGACAGATTTTTATCATAATAGAATGTATGATTTTCAATTTTGCTTCAGCTTTTTCTATATCCTCGAGGTGGTAAGTAAAGATTTTTCCTTCCGGATTAATTATTCCGGCATCGATAATAAATAGCTCAACCTCAAATCTACATTCACATAAAACAAATGCTCAGCCACTTTAAATTCACGCGGGTTGATGTCTCCGAGTACAGTAGTTTGCCATGCCGCGGTTGGATAGATAAATTCATATTTATCTTTGCCGGTTGTGACTTTAACCGGCATTTTAAAATTTTTTACCTCAGCATGCCATCTGTACCTTGCTGTAACTTTATCCCCTTGCTTTGTGACAATAATTCTCAGTTCCGGGATGCTTGTATGTTTAAAATACTGGTCAAAAAAGTAGCTGTAATCCTTGCCGGTTTCTTTATTTATAAAATTAAAAATATCGTTCGCGGTAACAGTTTGATATTTGAACTTGTCATGAATGCCGTAAATTATGTCAAACCAGAGTCTGTCGTTGTCGATTACATTCCGGAGTGTATGTAAAACCAATGAGCCTTTATTGTACATATCACCGGAACCGGCGTTATTAACGTTATAAATGCCAATGATTGGCCGGTTATTTCTGACGCCAAATTTTTTACCGTTTTGATATTTTAAATAAGCATCGTAGCCATACATACATTCAACATAAAGCGCTTCTGCATAGGCACCAAAGCTTTCATGAATCCACATGTCGGCGATATCTTTAGAAGTCATGCTATTGCCCCACCACTCATGTGAGCTTTCGTGGATGATAATAAAATCGAACATTAGTCCATATTCTGAGGAAGCGCGGCTACGGTAACCATTACGATAATCATTGCCGTAAGCTATAGCGCTCTGGTGCTCCATGCCATTATGAGGAGATTCAACCAGTTTGTAGCCATCCCTATAAAATGGATATTTGCCAAACAGCTTCTCAAAACAGGTTAGCATAGGTTTGACCTGTTGAAATTGTTTTTTAGCCTTTTCTATATTGTAAGGCAAAACATAGTAATCAAGTCTCAGTGTGTCGCTGTCTTCGTTAATATAAATATCGTCGAAATGTGAGTATTTGGCGATATTGAGGGTGACATTGTAATTATTTATCGGGTAACTGACAAACCAGTCCCACTTTGTCAAACCATTGCCAAGGTCGGTTTTGTCGCGTAAACAGCCATTTGATATATTCATCAAGTCGTTGGGAATGGTAATGCTGATGAGCATGCTATCCGGCTCGTCGGACTGATGCTCTTTGTTTGGCCACCAGAGGTAGGCTCCGTCTCCCTGAACCGTGACGGCAATCCATGGATTGCCACTTTTGTCCATAGTCCATGTAAAACCGCCATCCCATGGTGGTCGTGCAGAAACTTTTGGCTTTCCGGAATAAAATACTTGAATATTGTGTGTTGAATTTGCTTTGAGCATTTCAGGGAAATTGATGTAAACCGCTCCAAGTTCTCGTTCAAATTTCATTTGTTTATTCCCCTGCATTATTTTATCGATTTCCATGTTTTCAACCAGGTCGATCTGCATGCGTTTAAAGTCTTTTGTTGCTTTGAACTGAATCGTGTTGCTGCCACTTACAAATTGTGTCGCCGGATTGACTTTAACATCAAGATGGTAATATGTAACATCATAGCATGTGCGTAAAGGGGTAAGCATACCACGCAAAGTATCGGCCCTGGTAAAAGTATTGGTATCATTCGATTGTGCCATAGAAAGACTCACTCTCAAAATGAGAGCGATAGAGATTAAGTAATAATTTTTCATTTTTATGTGATTGTATTTAAAGTTATAGGTATATGCGTTTAGGTATCACATTTAAGATATTGATTTTGTTGGATTTGGCTCATTCTCTATCATCCTTTTTAAAAGCAAATTGAAGATCGTATCCATA